>JBBSTP010000088.1:0-8090 GCA_038235795.1 Lysobacterales bacterium
CAAGGACGCCATCAGCACCGGCAACTGCGCGCGCGGCAGGTGCAGCAGCTCGCCCAGTAGCGGCGTCGCCACGATGACGGGCAAGGCGCTGGTCAGCCAATGCATGAGGGTGCGCACCAGCACCAGCCACCACAGCGGCACCGGCGCCAGCATCCATTGTTCCAGCGAGCCGTCCTCGGCATCCCCGCGGAACAGGCTGTCCAGCGCCAGCATCCCGGCCAGCAGCACCGCCAGCCACAACACTGCTGAGGCGACCGGAGCCAGCGCGCGTGCATCGCCGCCCAGCGCCAACGCGAACAGCACCACCGTCAGCAGCGCGAACATGGCCGGTTGCAGGGCATCGCCACGGCGTTGCCAGAGCAGGCGCAGGTCGCGCGCAATCAACGCGCGGGCAGCGGCGAGCATCATGCGGCCGCACCCAACTGCAGCATCCGCGTGCGCACCGGCGGCGCGGCGTACGCACCATGGGTGGTGATCAACGCGGCGCCGTGGCTGCGCAGGTGCGCCTGCACCATCCGGTTGACCAGATTGATGCCTTCCAAGTCGAGGTTGGCGTAAGGCTCGTCGAGCAGCCACAACGGCGCCGGTGACAGCCATAGCCGTGCCAGCCCCAGTCGCTTCTTTTGGCCAGCGGACAGGTGGCGCACCGCGGTGTCCTCAAAGCCTGCGAGTCCAACAATGGCCATGGCCGAAGCCGGTGTTTGCCGATGCCGGCGTCCATGCAGGCCGCACAGGAATTCGAGGTTATGCAGCGCGGGCAGGTCGGCCTTCAGCCCGGGCAGGTGGCTGAGATAGGCCATGTTGCGTGCGCGCAGTTCGTTGCGGGCTTTCGCACCGTCGATCTCAACCGTGCCGGCATCGGCGCGCAGCAGTCCGGCCAGCACCCGCAACAACGTGGTCTTGCCAGCGCCGTTGTCGCCCTGCACCAGCAGCGCCTCACCACCATCCACGGAAAAATCCAGCGGCCCGAATACCGGCGTCTCGTTACGCGCGAAGGCCAGCCCGCGCACGGCAAGCAACGGGCTGGTAGCAATCGCATGATCGGAGGCGGGGTCATCAGGCATGTGCATTCATTTTACCGGCATGCCAGCGGTTCACGCGCAATGGTCACGTTCGCGATCCGGATGATTTCGTACACTCCGGCTTCCGCCTCCACCTGTTGCCCCGATGCCGTCACAGACTCCAGCGCTGCCCACCAAGTTGCCGAAGGTCGGCACCACCATCTTCACCGTGATGTCGCAATTGGCGGCCCAGCACGGCGCGGTCAACCTGGGCCAGGGCTTCCCGGATTTTCCGGTGCCGGCGCGCCTGGTGGATGCGCTCACCCGCGCGATGCAGGCCGGGCATAACCAGTACGCGATGATGACCGGGGTGCCAGCGCTGCGCCAGGCAATCGCGTCCAAGACGTTGCGCGTGTATGGCTGGCAGCCCGATGTCGAGAGCGAAATCACCGTCACCAGCGGCGCCACCGAGGCGATCTTCAACGCGGTCCATGCGGTCGTGCGCGCCGGCGAGGAAGTGATCGTCCTCGACCCCTGCTACGACTGCTACGAACCGGCGATCGACCTGGCCGGCGCGACCGCGGTGCATGTCGCGCTGGATCCACGGACCTTCGCGCCCGATTGGGATGCGGTGCGCGCGGCGATCACCCCGCGCACGCGGATGCTGATGATCAACAGCCCGCACAATCCGTCCGGGGCGATGCTGGGCGTGGATGACATGCAGGTGCTGGCCGACATCCTGCGCGACACCGACATCATCCTGCTCAGCGACGAGGTCTACGAGCACATCGTGTTCGATGGCGCACGGCATGAGTCCGTCCTGCGTTACCCGGAATTGCGCGAGCGCAGCTTCGTGATCTCAAGCTTCGGCAAGACCTACCACTGCACCGGCTGGAAGCTGGGCTACTGCATCGCGCCAGCGGCGCTGTCCGCGGAGTTCCGCAAGGTCCATCAATACAACACCTTTTGCAGCTTCAACCCGGCGCAGCATGCGTTCGCCGAAATGATCGAGGCCGAACCCGAACATTACGAGGGCCTTGGCGCGTTCTACCAGGCCAAGCGCGACCGTTTCCGCGAGCAACTGCTGACCACCAGGCTCAAGCCGTTGCCGGTGCCGGGTGGCTATTTCCAGCTGGTTGACTATTCCGATGTCAGCGATCTGGACGACGCCGCGTTCTGCCGCTGGCTCACCATCGAGCAGGGCGTGGCCGCGATCCCGTTGTCACCGTTCTACGAAACACCGCCGCCGGGTCAACGATTGGCGCGGCTGTGCTTCGCCAAGAATGACGCGACACTTGATGCCGCGATAGAACGGTTGCAGGCGCTGTGATGGACGACCTCCGCGTCAGCCTGGTGCAGGGCGCAACCCGCTGGCATGACCCGGCCGGCAACCGCGACTATTACGGCGACCTGATCGCCCCGCTCAAGGGATTGACCGACCTGGTGATGCTGCCGGAAACCTTCACCAGCGGTTTCAGCAACGAGGCGATTGGCGACGCCGAAACCATGGACGGTCCGACCGTGGCCTGGATGCGCGAGCAGGCAGCGATGCTCAATGCCGCAGTGACCGGTAGTGTGCAACTGCGCACTGCAGAAGGTCCGCTCCAAGGCAGCGTTTACAATCGCATGCTGTTCGCCACGCCTGACGGCGGCCTTCAGCATTACGACAAGCGCCACCTGTTTCGCTACGCCCGTGAACACGAACGCTATGCGGCCGGTCGCGAGCGACTGAGCGTGGATTGGCGCGGCTGGCGGGTCTGTCCGCTGGTCTGCTACGACCTGCGCTTTCCGGTCTTTTCGCGCAACCGTTTCGATGTTGAACGGCCAGGCCAGCTGGATTACGACCTGGCGCTCTACGTGGCCAACTGGCCGGCGGTGCGCGCGTATCCGTGGAAAACCCTGCTGCGCGCGCGCGCGATCGAGAACCTGTGTTACGTGGCGGGCTTGAACCGCGTCGGCACCGACGGCAATGGAATTGATTACAGCGGCGACAGTGCGGTGATCGACTTTCTTGGCCATGCGATCAGCGAATGCGCCGATCAGGAAACGGTGGTCACCACCACCCTGCAGGCGAGTGAACTGCAGGCGCATCGCGAACGCTTCCCGGCCATGCTGGACGGGGATCGCTTCAGCCTGTCGTAGTCGCCCGCATGCCGCCCGAGGCAGCTCCCTGGGACCGCGCGGTGGTCAGGACATGCGCTCGAAGCAGCCGAAGTTGCAATCGGACATGGCATGGAGTCCCTGCCTATCGCGAGTCCCACCGATAGCCCGTATCAATGCATTCGCCAGACGATCACCCGGCACGAATGACAAGGGCGCCAATGGCGCCCTTGTCGGTTCAATCCGTGATAACCCGTAACTCTTTAGCGGTTGCCGTCCCTGTCTCCGCCGCCACGTGGGCCACCGGGCTTCGAGCCACGCGGACCACCAGGCTTCGGCCCTCGTGGGCCGCCGGGACGCGGCCCCTGTCCGGGTCTGCCGGGTGGACGATTGCCGGGGGTTCGATTGCCGGACGGGCGATCGCCATAAGGGTTGAAGCTGCCGGGGTTGGCATGGTCGGACGGGAAATGCGGAGCATTGCCCGGATGACCGTAGGGACGCGGCGCGCGCGCTGGCCGACCTTCACCCTGGCCCGGCCCGTTGCCACCTTCGCGACGTGGACCACGATCACTCGCACTGCCTCCGGGGACACGGTCACCATAAGGACGTGGGCCACCCGGCCGTGGACCGCCGGGACGCGGGCCACCGGGACGCGGCCCACCCGGGCCACGTGCCCCCGGGGGCCGGCCTTCAGCATGTTTGTTCGCATACGGCTTGCGCGGGCCGAGCGGACCCTCCGGGTTGCGGTGGCCGGACGGGCCGGTATCCACGCCATCGGGCACGTACCAGGTACGCATCGCGGCTGGATTGTCGCCACGTTGCTCGCCCGGCCGCATCTGCTGTCCTTCCGGGCGCGGGCCCTTGGGCTTGAAGGACTTTTGCGACTGCTTGGCAGCTGCCTCGCCGCTGACGGTCAGGCCGCCATGCTTGCGCGGCGCGCCGCGGCGGCCGCGATCCTCGCGTACGTTGTCGAACCGACGAAGTTCGCGGCCTTCATCCGCCGGGCTGTGACCGCCCACATAACCTTGGCCGCGCTGCTCGCCACCCACGTGCACGGTAGCCTTGGCCGCCTTGCGCTGGCCTAGCACTGGCATCAGGGTCAGGGCGGCAGGCGTGCCTTGCTCCAGGCCGACGGCGTGGCGCAGCGCGTCGACTTCGGACTGCGGCAGCTCCTGGGTTTGTCCGCGCAACAGTGGCTGTGGCAGGCGCACGTCGCCATAGCGGATGCGCTTGAGGCGGCTGACCTGGCAGCCCTGCGATTCCCACAGCCGGCGTACCTCGCGGTTGCGGCCTTCCTTGAGCAGAACGCGGAACCAGTCGTGCGAATCGGTGCCGCCGATGCGCTCGACTTCGTCGAACCTGGCCGGCCCGTCATCCAGCGCGACGCCGCGCGCCAGGCGGTCAACGATCTTCTCGCTGACCACGTCCTCGCCTTCGGGAGCGCGTACGCGGCAGACGTATTCGCGGGCAACTTCGAAGCTCGGGTGCATCATCGCGTTGGCCAGCTCGCCGTCGGTGGTGAGCAGCAGCAAGCCGGTGGTGTTGATGTCGAGGCGACCGATCGCAATCCAGCGCGCACCCTTCAGCGAAGGCAGCGCCTCGAAGATGGTCGGCCGGCCTTCCGGATCGTCGCGGCTGGTGACTTCGCTTTCGGGCTTGTTGTACATCAGCACGCGCGGCGGGTCGGTCAGTGCGCTGGCCACGAACGTGCGCCCGTCGATCTCGATCTTGTCGCCACCGGTGATGCTCATGCCGGTTCGCGCGGTCTCGCCATTGACCTTGACCAGGCCGTCGGCGATGCGCTGCTCCAACGCGCGGCGCGAGCCAAGCCCAGCTTGCGCGAGGACCTTGTGCAGGCGTTCCTCGATGCGTGCAGCGTCGGTGTGCGAGGCTGTCTTTTGCTTCAGGCTCAGCGGGCTGCGGCTGCTCTTGCCGGCATCTTTTTCATTGCTCATCTTTGTTCTCGGTTTCCGACGATGCCGGTTCGGCGTCGTCTCCAGTGGGATGTTGGTGGGTGTCGGTTTCGGCAACGGATTCAGAGGTGATTTCCTCGTCATCGTTCCCGGCTATCGAAGTGGGGTCAGAGTCAACTTCTGATCCGCGTTGATCCAATTCCGGTGCTCCGTGGTCAGAAGTCGACTCTGACCCCACTTCTGCAAATCCAATGCCCGCCGGGATCGAAGGTTCGAACGGCAGTTGCGGTTCCAGCTCGCCGATCTCGCGTAGTTCGGACAGCGACGGAAGTTCGTCCAGGCGCTTCAAGCCGAAGTAGTCAAGGAACGTCTTGGAGGTTGCCAGCAGCTCAGGCCTGCCGGGTACGTCACGATGGCCGACCACGCGGATCCACTCGCGTTCTTCAAGAGCCTTGATAATGTTGCTGTTGACCGACACGCCGCGCACCTGCTCGATTTCGCCGCGGGTGATCGGTTGCCGGTAGGCAATCAGCGCCAGCGTCTCCAGGGTGGCGCGGGTGTACTTGACCTGGCGCTCGGTCCACAGCCGCGCGACCCACGGGTGGACGTCGACCTTGACCTGGAAGCGCCACCCGGAGGCAAGCTCGACCAGTTCCGCGCCGCGCTCGGCGCAGGCGTCCTGCAGTTGCTGCAGGGCGTGCTGCACGCTGCCTTCCGGTGCCGGCTCGTCCAGAGGGAACAGGCCCTGCAACTGGACCACGGTCAGTGGCTGGTTGCCTGCGAGCAGGGCGGCTTCGACAATGCGGGTGACGAGAGTCTGGTCCATTGGGCTCATGTGTTGGAATCGTTGGCCGCGTCGGCATCGTCGAATTCACTTGACAACTCCAGCGCGTCGTCCGTGCCCGTGGCAAGGGATTTCACGTAAATCGTTGCGAGTGCGCCCTCCTGCACGATATCGAGCAGGCGTTCCTTGGCCAGTTCCAGCAGGCCCAGGAAGGTCACCACCACGCCAAGCCGGCCTTCTTCCACCGTGAACAGCGATTCGAAGCGGTGGAAGTTGCCATCGGCCAGGCGTTCGAGCAACTCCCCCATGCGCTGGCGCACACTCAATGCATCGCGCTGGATCGCATGCTGGGTGAACAGCTCGGCGCGCTTGAGCACATCGTGCAGGGCCAGCAGCATCTCGCGCATGTCCACCGGCGGTGGTTCGCGCATCGCGCTGCGCTCCGGCATGAACGCATTGGCCGGACTGGTGTCGCGATCCTGCCGGGGCAGGGTGTCCAGGTCTTCGGCGGCCTGCTTGAAGCGTTCGTACTCCTGCAGGCGTCGCACGAGGTCGGCGCGCGGATCGTCCTCCAGGCCTTCCTCGATCGGCGGTCGCGGCAACAGCATCCGCGACTTGATCTCGGCCAGGATCGCGGCCATGACCAGGTATTCGGCGGCCAGCTCGAAACGCATCTCGTGCATGGCCTGGATGTATTCGACGTACTGGCGGGTGATCTCGGCGACCGGGATGTCGAGGATCTCGAGATTTTGCCGGCGGATCAGGTACAGCAGCAGGTCCAGCGGGCCCTCGAACGCGTCGAGGATGATTTCCAGCGCATCCGGCGGGATGTACAGGTCCTGCGGGATCTGCAGCAGCGGCTGGCCAAGCACCATCGCCAGCGGCATTTCCTGCTGTTGTGGAGCTGGCTGCCGTGGTGCCGCCTGCATCATGTCGGGTGCGTGGGCGCTGGCGCCATTGCGGGATTCGGATGTCATCGGTTGGCGGCCCCCTCCGGGCCACACCTGTACGCCATGGCCGCGTGTGCGGCCGATTGTTGCTGCGATGCTGCGGTTCGCCATGCCTGAGCGATGCCCACGCTGCATGCATCGGCGCGACATCGTGACGGGTGGCGGAATGGGCTGGATCAGTCAGCGGGCGCGATGCGACGTGGGGCCGGTTACGCGCTGGGCAGCTGGATTCAAGCCTAAGCGATGACTCAAAGGGTACGGGCTCGTCGCAACGCTGTCCAGCCGCGACTCCTACAATGCTGATCCCGGTTCCGTGGAGTCATCCATGTGGTATGCGATTGAAGGGTTCGACGGTGAGGATGTGCTGGCCCAGCGGCTGGCGGCGCGGCCGCAACACCTGGCAAGGTTGACGGCGCTGCAGGACGACGGCCGGCTGCTGGTGGCGGGCCCGTGCCCGGCGATCGATGCCGAGGATCCGGGCCCCGCGGGGTTTTCCGGCAGCATTGTGATCGCGGAATTCGAGTCGCTGGAGGCCGCTCGCGCCTGGGCAGATGCGGATCCCTACAGCGCGTGCGGAGTGTATGCGCGGGTCGAGGTTCGGCCGTTCCGCAAGGTGCTGCCGTGAGCGCGGCGTGGACCGAAACCGACATCCCGCGGCTGAACCCAGGACGGGTTACGCGTATCCGCGAATACCTGACCAAGGCGCTTGTGCCAGTCGCGCTTGAAGTCAACGACGACAGCCACAAGCACGCGGGGCATTCCGGTGCCCGCGGTGGGCAGGGCCACTTCAGCGTCAGCATCGTCAGTGAGGCCTTCGTCGGCAAACTGCCGCTGGCCCGGCACCGGCTGGTATACGCCGCATTGGGCGACATGATGAGCACTGACATCCACGCACTGGCGATCATTGTCAGGACCCCGGACGAGGCGGCCTAGCCCCGTTATACTCGCGGATTGACCTGCTAATACGTGTTGCGTTCCTTTAGTCAAATCAATTGATTAGAGGATTTTTCCAATGTAAATTATATGATCGCTGCGGCTTGCTGGCTGCAGCCGGGAACATCGCCGCCGCATGCGTCTGTCCACCATCAAGCTGTCCGGTTTCAAGTCTTTCGTTGATCCGACCACCCTGCACCTGCCGACCAACATGACCGGCGTGGTCGGCCCCAACGGCTGCGGCAAGTCCAACATCATCGATGCGATCCGCTGGGTGATGGGCGAAAGCGCCGCAAGCCGCCTGCGTGGTGATCTGCTGACCGACGTGATCTTCTCCGGTAGTTCCACGCGCAAACCGGTCTCACAAGCCACGGTCGAGCTGATCTTCGACAACGCCGACCACACCATC
>JBBSTP010000089.1:0-8088 GCA_038235795.1 Lysobacterales bacterium
GCCAACGACGCCGGCTTGGCCGCGATCGGCAAGGCCACGCTGGAAAGCGATGGCTGGAAGTTGCCGGGACAGGTGTACGTGGTCGGGCCGCTACACCTGGGCGATAACGGTATCAGCGTGGCGCCTGCCACGATCGGCCTGTCGATGCGCTATGTGTCCGTGAAATCGAACCTGCCGTTCGTGCTTGGCGCGGCGGGGCCGCTACGTTACGAACAAGGCGTGTGGGCACTGGATCCGGTCGCGCTCATCCTGCACGGCCGCGGGATCATTCCGGAGGCGAATGCGCGAGGCGCGGTCGCGCTTGGTCGCAGGCTGGTGCTGCGCCTGGCTGGCGATATCGCCGCGTGGCCGGACGCGTGGCCGGCGCTGCCACCGCCGCTGTCCGGCTCGACATCGCCGCTGCCCTTCAAGCTTGACTACGTAGGCGGCCTGGACTTCAGTGATGTCGCTTCGCTGGCGCTGCAGCGCGACGACACCACGTTCGATGCGCGTTTCAAGTTGCCGATGGTGGTGGACTGGGTCGATCCGGGAATCACCGGATCGCCGCTGCCGCCACTACAGGGCCAGCTACACACGCCACGACTCGAAATCGCCGGAGCAACGCTTGAGGGTGTGGACGTCCAATTCGAAGACGACTTGAGCGCACCCGCGCCTGCCAGACAATGAGGCAAGCCGCGGACTACAGCGCGCGCCTGCTGCGGTGGTTCGACCAACACGGCCGCCACGCCCTGCCCTGGCAACATCCGCGCACGCCATACCGCGTATGGCTGTCGGAGATCATGCTGCAGCAAACCCGGGTCGCTGTTGCCGCGCCCTATTTCCAGCGCTTCGTCACCACGTTGCCGGACGTGAGTGCACTCGCTGCGGCATCACAGGACGAGGTGCTCGCACTGTGGTCGGGGCTGGGCTACTACGCCCGCGCCCGCAACCTGCATGCCGCCGCGAAACTGTGCGTCGAGCGGCATGACGGCGAGCTTCCGCGCGACCTGGATGCGCTGCGCGCACTGCCGGGCATCGGCCGCAGCACCGCTGGCGCGATCCTGGCGCAAGCCTGGGGCGAACGCGCGCCGATCCTGGACGGCAACGTCAAGCGCGTGCTGTGCCGAGTGCACGGCATCGAAGGCTGGCCGGGCAAGCCCGCCATCGAAAAGCAGCTTTGGGCGATCGCCGAAACACTGCTGCCTTGCGCACGGCTCGCCGACTACACGCAGGCGCAGATGGACTTCGGCGCAACACTTTGTACCCGCACCGATCCCGCATGTGCCGCATGCCCGCTGCAGGATGGTTGCATCGCCTTTCGCGACGGCCGCACCAACGAACTGCCTTCGCCCAAGCCGGGCAAGCCGTTGCCGCAACGCAACGCGCACATGCTGGTCATCGAAGACGATGCCGGTCGCGTGCTGTTGCAACGCCGGCCGCCGACCGGCGTGTGGGCCTGCCTGTGGTCATTGCCGGAACATGCCGAACTGGACGATGCTCAACGCTGGTTTGAACGCCATGCCGAAGGCGACTTCCAGCGCATGCAAGCCTGCGAACCAGTCGTGCACGGCTTCAGCCATTACCGGCTGCAGATCATGCCGCGCCGCATTGCCGGTGTTCGTGCGCGCGATGCAGTAGGCGACAATCCCGAGCTGCGCTGGGCATCACGCCCGGAACTGGCCATGATCGGCCTGCCGGCTCCGATCCGGCGACTGCTACAGGAGTAACGTACGATGGCAAGAATGGTGTTCTGCGAAGTCGACCAGATCGACACCGAGGGCCTGGATTTCGCACCGTGGCCCGGCGAAGCGGGCAAGCGCGTGTATGCGCAGGTCGGCAAACCGGCCTGGCAACGTTGGCTAGCGCACCAGACGATGCTGATCAACGAGAACCGGCTATCACCGCTTAATCCGGAGCACCGCGGCTTCCTTGAAGCCGAGATGCTCAAGTTCCTGTTCGGTGGCGGCGCGGAGAAACCCCAGGGTTACGTGCCGGAACCCAGCTGATCTCGGCGTGCAGCCTCCGCCTCACGAAGCGCAACGGTATCCACCGGACGGATTTCCTCGATTCGGCAAGTCACCGGCGAACCGGCGATCTTGATACTGTCGAATTTGCTGATCAGCCAGCCGGTCTGCGAGGAGAGAGTCAACGCGGGCGAGCCGCTCCCCCAATCAAGGCAAGGGCCCGAGAGTGTCAACAGCCAGGTTTCCTTGGGTCGCATGTTGAGCAACACATGGTCGCCATCCACGCGCTCCCAACCCATCGCGTTGAGGTTTCTGATCTGTTTCACCGGTGCGCCCGCGTGTGCTTGCACCATCGACAGACGTTCAGTGTCGGTCTGCCCAGTTGTTGCGCAGGCAGCCAGTGACAGAGCGGCGAGCAGGGAAAGGGTAGGTTTCATGACGGCCTCCACATGTCTGGGATAGATGGATCATGCACGCTCTTGACGGGGTAGCGTGCTTGCGCGCCGCAACGCGTTCAGCGCCCATCCTGATTGCGCTGTACGCGATCGCCCCGTATCATGCGCGGCTCGCTGGACCCCCGATGGCCGGGTAGCTCAGTTGGTAGAGCAGGGGATTGAAAATCCCCGTGTCGGCGGTTCGATTCCGTCCCCGGCCACCATCCAGCGAAGCGCGAAACGCAAGCCCCGCAACGGTCGACCGATGCGGGTTTTTGTTTTTTGCACGGTCGGCCGAGTTCCTGCCCAGCCCATATCCGGTGACGATTTCCGGTGTATGGTCGCGCTCCTGCAAATGGAAGCGCGCCATGGACATTCACGATATCGCACTGACTTTGTATGCCTCGCTGCTGAGCCGCCAGGATCCTTCTGCCGCGAGCGTTGAAACCCGCGTTGCGATGGGCCGCGAGGCATACCACTGCGCGGACGCATTCGTCCTCGCCAAGGACGCCTACATCCGCGAGCTGCCGATCAACGAGATCGACCCGGGTTACTGATCACCGGCGCTCCGGACCGGTAGCCCGCCCGCGGGCTATGCTCGGCATTCCCGCAGGAGGATGTCGCCATGCCCCAACGCTTCGCCTGGATCGCTGCAATCGCCCTGGTTATCGCCCTCCCCGGCTGCGGCAGCGGGCCGGTCAAGCGTGTTTCGGAACCGGCCGCCAGCATCCAGCAAATCACCGTGCGTGCGGACGGCAGCTGGGAGGTGCAGCTGCGGCTGGACAACTTCAGCAGCGTGCCGATGCGCTTCACCGCGACCAATATCCGGATCGCCTTCGACAATGGCGCTGCAGGCACCCTGCAGGGGCAGCCGCAGATCAACATCGGGCCGGAGTCTGCGGATGTGGTCAACACCACGCTGGCACCCACCGCAGAAGGCCGCGCGCGCATCGCAACCGCACTGGCGGATGGGCGCAGCCTGAACTACACCCTGGACGGCAGCGTGGATGCCAGGCCTGAGGACGGCAGGTCGCGCACGTACAAGATCAAACGCGACAGCGCGTTGACGCCGGTACCCGGACTTGCGGGCGTGCTGCGCTGAAACAACGTCCGTCTTCACGCGGCGGGCAAACAACCATACGCCGTAGTATGCTTGCACATCGAGGGGCCGACCGGCGGCCCGTACGCACCCGGACGCGCGCATGAGCAGCTACAAGGCACCATTGGACGATCTCCGTTTCGCATTGTTCGACGTGCTCGATATCGAGCGCCTGTTCGCCCGCCTGGGCTTCGAGGATGCCAACCGCGAACTGGTCGACGCGGTCATGGACGAGGCGGCCCGGTTCACCGAAACCATACTCGCGCCGCTGAACGCCATCGGTGACGAGATCGGCTGTACCTACGACAAGGCCAGCGGCGACGTCACCACTCCGCCCGGCTTCAAGCAGGCCTTCGACCAGTTCGTGGAAAGTGGCTGGATCGGACTGACCAATGCACCCGAACACGGCGGCCAGGGAATGCCTTCGGTGATCGGTGGCGTGCTGACCGAACTGGTCGATGCCGCCAACCTGGCTTGGGGCAACTTCCCGATGCTTTCGCACGGCGCCGTGCAGGCACTGGAAACCTACGGCGAGGACTGGCAGAAGGACGTGTTCCTGAAGCCGCTGGTCGCCGGCACCTGGACCGGCACCATGTGCCTGACCGAGCCGCATTGCGGCACCGACCTGGGCCTGCTCAAGACACGTGCGGAGCCGCAGGCCGATGGCGCGTATTCGGTCACCGGCACCAAGATCTTCATCACCGCCGGCGAACACGGCCTGGTGCCCAACATCGTCCACCTGGTGCTGGCCAAGCTGCCGGATGCGCCGGCCGGCGCCAAGGGCATCTCGCTGTTCGTGGTGCCCAAGTTCAAGGTCGCACGCGACGGTAGCGTTGGCGAGCGCAATGCGGTGCGCTGCGGCGCCATCGAGCACAAGATGGGCATCCACGGATCCGCCACCTGCGTGATGAATTTCGACGGCGCCGAAGGCTACCTGGTCGGCGAGCCGCACAAGGGCCTGCAGGCGATGTTCGTGATGATGAACTCGGCCCGGCTCGGGGTCGGCGTGCAGGGCCTTGGCCTGTCCGAACGCGCCTACCAGAACGCCCTGCGCTATGCCCGCGAGCGCCTGCAGTCGCGCTCGCTGTCCGGCGCGAAAAATCCGGACAAGCCGGCCGATCCGATCATCGTGCATGCTGACGTGCGGCGCATGTTGCTGTCACAGAAAGCGTTGATCGAGGGCGGGCGCTTGCTCAGCCTGCATGCGTACTCGCAGCTCGACATCGCCAAGCACGCTCAGGACCCGGCGGAGCGCGAGCGTGCAAACACGCTGCTTGGATTCCTGACCCCAATCTCAAAGGCCTGCCTGACCGAGTGGAGCATCGAGAACACCTACAACGCGCTGCAGATCTTCGGCGGCCATGGCTACATCCACGAACACGGGATGGAGCAGCTTTCGCGCGACGCACGCATCACCACCTTGTACGAAGGCACCACCGGCATCCAGGCGCTGGACCTGATCGGGCGCAAGACCGCGGCCACCCAAGGCGCTGGCCTGAAACTGTTTATCGCCGAGGTCGAGGCGTTCGCGCAACAACACGAAGGTGATGCCACGCTGGCCGAATTCATTGCACCGCTGCGTGCCAAGTGCGCCGAGTGGGGCGAACTCACGGTCAACACGCTGAAACGGGCGGTGACCAACCCGGAGGAGCTTGGCGCCGCCAGCACCGATTATCTGTTTTATTCCGGCTATGTGGTGCTGGCCTACTGGTGGGCGCGCAGCGTTGCAGCCGCCAATGACTGTAGTCGCCCCCAGGCGTTCAAGGATGCCAAGCGCGAAACTGCCCGCTTCTATTTCGCCCGCATGTTGCCGCGCACCCTGGCCCACAAGGCGGCAATCGATGCCGGGGCGGCCTCGCTGATGGCGCTGGATGCAAGCATGTTCGGCGACTGAGCGCCACCACCGATATCCAAAACGACGGTAAAGGGGTATAAGCTCGATTTCCAATGGAGACCGACCCCGCGACGCTTCGCCCGGTCCACGCCGGCGCCCGAACCGCAGCGACGTTTGCGGACGGGCTGCTGCCCCCCGTCGACCTGCTGTTGCCCGGTTCCGTTGCAAGATTTCCCGGTCTGCGGCTGCTCGGTCTTGACGCGCATGGTCGCGCGCTGGACTGGATGAGCTGGCAGGACGCGACTTCCCTGTATGCACGTGGCGCCGTGGCGTGGACGCTGGGTGATCCTTGCCTGAAGATCCACGGCGGCACCAACCGCTTCAGCGGACGCCAGAGTATTGTCCAGCTGCATCCGATCATCGCGGCTCGCGGGCACGCCCGCCCGGCCGCGCTGGTTCCCACGCCAACGCTCACCAACCCGGCATTGTTCGCGCGCGACCAGTCCCTGTGCCTGTACTGCGGCCGTGAATTCCAGCGTTCGTTGCTGACCCGCGACCATGTCCGGCCGGTGTCCAAGGGCGGTCGCGACATCTGGGAAAACGTGGTCACTGCCTGCTTCCACTGCAACTCGCGCAAGGGCAACCGCACCCCGCAGCAGGCGTCGATGCCACTGCTGGCCATCCCTTATCGGCCGAGCTGGATCGAACACCTGATTCTGTCCAACCGCAATATCCTGGCCGACCAGATGGCCTTTCTCAAGGCCCAACTGCCGAAGAAGAACCCGCGAGCCGCTTGATTGTGGGTGCGGATTCCGAGGCGGACATTGACGCCAGCGGCACGCTTGGCAACACTGGGGTCTTTCCACCATGGACGCGCCAATGCCCCTGACGCTCGGCACGACCGGCATGGACAGCAAGACCGAAGCTGACGTGCGGGCCGCTTTCAATGCCGCAAACGACGCCCCGGGCAGCCACTGGACCCTGGTCGGCGATGACAGTGCCGAGGTGGTGGTTGTGGACATGGACAGCCTGTATGGGCCGATGAGCTGGCTGCGCCTGCACGCGGCTGGCCGCAAGGTCATCGGCCTGACGTCGATGGAACGCAGCCAGACCGACTTCCGCCTGGCGCGTCCGGTCGATGTCACCGAATTCAGGGTGTTGCTCGGTCAGATTGCTGACGGGATGCCGCCGACACTGGCAGCAGTCGCCCCGGCGATGTCCACGCCCGCTCCTGCCCCCACCGATCGCTTGCCCGAGCCGCAGGCCGTACCGGTGGATGAAGTGGAGTCATTGCCAACCCGAGCACCTGCCATGGCCACCACGGCGGTCGCCCCGCCAGAGTCGGAAGCTCGCCTCGAAACGATCGAGGCGGAATCCAACCCGACTCCCGTCCTGCCGCCGGATCGCCCGCTCGCAAGCTGGCTCGCGTCCAACAGCCTGCGGCACCGCGTCCGCCTGCAGAGCGGCGATGGTCCGGCGTTGCTGCTTGATCCACGCAGCAAGACCTACTACGGACCCGCAACGCTCAAGCCGCTGGCCCGTTATTTCGACGGGACCCTGCTGCTGGAGGATTTCCCTGTGCTGGACGCCGCCGCTTGGGACAGTGAGGTCGCCGCACTTGGCGCGGCGCAACCGCTGGCCCGCCTGCAATGGCTGGGTGGCCTGCTGGCTGGCCAGGACGGACTGGACGGCCAGTATCGGCTGAACAAGTGGCCCCAGACGGAACGCGAATACCCCAAGCATTTCCGAATCGCCACCGCGATGATGAAGGGGCCTTCGACCATCGATGAACTCGTGGTCGTCTGCGGCGTTGATCGCATTGAAGTTGCCGATTTCGTCAATGCCAACCTCGCGACCGGCTATGCCGAGCTCTTGCTGCCGCCAGTCCCGGAACCTGAGCCATCGGCCAAGCCAAGCGGCGGCCTGTTCGGGCGGATGCGCGGTCGCTGAATTTTTATCCGCCGCGGACCAGCCGCCACGCACGATGGATGCGCGGATTGCGCACGAAATCCGGCGGAATGGTCGAGGCGCTGATGTCCTCGACCGTCGCGAATCCCGCAAGCGCGACAGTGTCGAGCCGGAAGCGGCGGAAGTTGTTGGAGAAGTACACAACGCCGTCTTGCGAGAGGCGCGCCACGGCGGCACCCAGCAGCCGCACATGATCGCGTTGCACATCGAAGTCGTCCGCGCGCTTGGAATTGGAGAACGTCGGCGGGTCGCAGAACACCACGTCGTATTCACCGCGATCCGCTTCCAGCCAGCGCAACGCATCGGACTGGCTGATGCGATGGCGGGTGCCGCCAATGCCATTTCCACGCAGGTTGTCGGCCAGCCATTCCAGGTAGGTCGCCGACAGGTCGATGCTGGTGGTTTCCAGTGCACCATTGACTGCCGCCTGCACGCTGGCCACGCCGGTGTAGCAAAAAAGATTGAGGAAGCGACGCCCGCGCGCTTCGAGCGCCATCCTTGCGCGAAGCGGCCGATGGTCAAGGAAAAGGCCGGTGTCGAGGTAGTCGAACAGGTTGACCTGCAGCTGCGCACTGCCTTCGCGGACGGTGATCTGCTCGCCGCGCTGGTCGAACTGGCCGTACTTGCTGCCGCCCTTGCCGGTGCTGCGGGTCTTCAGCGCCACCCGTTCGCGCGGCACCTCGAACACCTCGCGCGCCGCCGCCAGTAATTGGTTCAAGCGCTTGCGCGTGGTCGCCTCGGGAATGTCTGCAGGCGCGGCATACTCCTGCACGTGCAACCAGGTCACCTCGTCCGGATCTGAAGTGTAGA
>JBBSTP010000090.1:0-7947 GCA_038235795.1 Lysobacterales bacterium
ATGTACTGGCTGGGCGAAAGCTATTACGTCACCCAGAACTACGCCTTGGCCGGCGAGCAGTTCCAGGGCCTGCGGGACCGCTATCCAAGCCACGACAAGGCGCCCGGCGCCCTGCTCAAGCTGGGCTTGTCCGAGTACGGCTTGAAGCAATTCGACGCCGCAGAAAGAATCCTGCGAGAAGTGGTCCGCCGTTACCCCGGCACCGACGTTGCCCGGACTGCGGATGATCGCCTGCGCGCCATGGCATTGAACCGCGGCCGCTGAGAAGTGGTGGCTCGCTGCGGCCGGTACGATCAGCCGTTAAAATTGACCGCATGAACGCTGTTGCCGACACGGCCGCCGCAACTGCGGCGGCAACCCTGATTCCGGATCGCCTGCGCATCACCGAGGTCTTCCTGTCCTTGCAGGGCGAAGCCCGCGACGCCGGCTGGCCGACCGTCTTCGTACGCCTGACCGGCTGCCCGCTGCGCTGCCAGTATTGCGATACCGCCTACGCCTTCCACGGCGGGCAATGGCGCGACACCGACGGCATCCTCGACGAGGTCGCATCGTACGGCGTGCGCCATGTCTGCGTGACCGGTGGCGAGCCCTTGGCGCAAAAACGCTGTCTCGGACTGCTTTCGCGCCTGTGCGATGCCGGCTTCCAGGTGTCACTGGAAACCTCCGGGGCGATTGACATCGGCGAGGTCGACCCGAGGGTCAGCCGCGTGCTGGACATCAAGACGCCGGGCTCGGCGGAAGTCGCGCGCAACCTGTGGGGCAACCTTGCGTTGCTGACCTCGCATGACCAGGTCAAGTTCGTGCTGTGCGGCCGCGCAGACTACGATTGGGCGCGCGGTATTGTCGAAGAACACCGCCTTCATGATATCTGCGACGTGCTGTTCTCGCCCAGCAAGGACGAGCTCGCTCCACGCGAACTCGCCGACTGGATCGTCGCCGACCGCGCGCCGGTGCGCTTCCAGATGCAGCTGCACAAGCTCCTGTGGAACGACGAGCCGGGCCGATGACCATGCTTGCGAAACCCGCGGTGGTGCTGGTCTCCGGCGGTATGGATTCGGCGGTGGTCTTGGCCATCGCGCGTGAAGCCGGCTATGCCGTGCATGCGCTCAGCGTGCGCTACGGGCAGCGCCATACGTCGGAACTCGATGCCGCCGATCGCGTGTCCAGGGCGCTCGGCGCGGTCCTGCACAAGACGGTCGCGGTCGACCTGCGCTGCATTGGTGGCTCGGCGCTGACCGACGATGCGATCAAAGTGCCCGATGACAGCGATGGCCACGTGATCGGTGATCGTATCCCCAGCACGTACGTGCCGGCGCGCAACACCATCATGCTGTCGGTGGCGTTGGGCTGGGCCGAAGTGCTGGGGGCGACCGACCTCTTCTGTGGGGTGAATGCCGTGGATTATTCCGGCTACCCGGATTGCCGGCCGGAGTTCATCGAAGGGTTCGAGCAGCTCGCCAACCTTGCGACCAAGGCCGGCTTGGAAGGCAGCCGTTTCCGCGTGCACGCGCCCTTGATGCGGATGGGCAAGGACGACATCGTCCGCGAAGGCCTTCGCCTGGGCGTGGACTTCGCACAGACCGTGAGCTGCTACCTGGCAGATGCCGATGGCCTTGCCTGTGGCCATTGCGACGCGTGTCGCCTGCGCGCGCAGGGATTCATCGATGCGGGCGTCGTTGATCCCACACACTACGTCTAGGCATTGCGCTGCGCTAGAATGCGCGTCCCGGTGCAATGTCGGGCGTGATCCACCGCGAAGTTCAGCGGGCCGTTAGCTCAGTTGGTAGAGCAGAAGACTTTTAATCTTTTGGTCGATGGTTCGAATCCATCACGGCCCACCAAATCGCCGCCATCTGCTTCTCTGTGAATCAACGCACAGAGTGGTCACAGAAGCCCAAGGCTCGCCATTGTCTTGGCTGACTTAATTGCCGGATTGAATGGAGGCCTGCACTGCGGCCAACGCTTCGATGAGGCGCTGCGTATCCACCGGCTTCACGAAGTGGTGCGCGAAGCCTGCCGCCGCGGACCTGCGCATCTGCGTGATCGGGGCGCGCTCGCAGCTGCCGCGCGAGTTCGTAGCCGTCCATCCCCGGCAGCCCGATATCCAGGATGAAGACATCGAACCTGTCCATCGCGGCCGCCTCGATCGCGGGACCCGCATCGGTTTGAACGGTCACTTCATGGTGTGCGCTTGCCCTGGGTGAACAGCTCGAACACATGCGGCAGCAGAGGCGGATCGATGCCATTCCCGGTTCGGTCACGGTCACCATGGCGTGATCCTGGCTGATCTGCGTTTCCCGGATGATTTCCCCCCCCGCCTTCCGGGGTGTACTTGGCGGCATTGTTGAGCAGGTTGACGATCACCTGCACCAGTCGCGTGCGGTCACCGCGCACGGTTACCTGCGCCGCGGCGGTGCTCACCGTCAGCAGGTGGCGCCGCGCTGACGCGTGAGCGCCTGCTCGGCAATCGCGCGCTCCACGGCCGAGCGCGTGCGCTCAGCCGCGTCTTCGGTCAGGGTCACGTCGTGGTCCGACCAGCGCCGGGGTTCGGCTGTCCCGACCGCCAGTACGGCGATGAGCTGCTTCTTCTTGATGATCGGTACGATGACCATCGCCTTCAGTCTGGACTCGGACCCCATTGACGTTTTCAGTCGCGAAGCGGCGCTGGCCAGCTTCAGGGCGGCCTGATGCCGCTTCCGATGGCCACCCCGTTCCAGGAGTTTCGCTCCTGGACCCCGATCAGACGGTTTCTGCCTTGAGGTTGATCGACGTCTCGGCGAGCGTCGAGGCGTACTCGTCGCCGCGGTAGATTTCCTGGGTGGCGCGGTGCAATTTTTCCGCGTCGTCGGTACGGCCCAGGGCGCCTGCATAGGCGGCTGCGGTGCCAAAGCCCGCGATCCCGTAATGCGTCATGCGCTGGTACTGGGCGATGATCACCGCATCGAGCAGCGCACCTTGCGCCGGCGCTTCCTCGAGGATGTGTTTCCTCGCTTCCTCGACCAGGCCCGCCATGCCCTTGCAATGCTCCTTCGCCACTTCGCCGCCGTTGGCCGTGAGCAGTTCCTTGATCACGTCGGTGTGTTCGGCGATGCCCTGTTCAGACTTCGCCAGCAGCGCCTTGAGCTTCTCGCTCTTGGGTTTGTCGGCGATCTTCTTGACCAGTCGTTGCATCTGGTCGTTGGCCGACCACAGGTCCTTGAGTTCGTCGTTGTAGAGCTCTTGCAGATTGGTGGGATTGGACATGGGAGTTCCTCATAATTCGGGACAGCACAAGTTGCGTCGCGTGCGGTCCCGTTGGGACTCGCAGCTGGGATAATCCTAGGCGCAGCGCGTGATCGGCGCCGTGAAGCCGCGGCGGTCGCGACTGGCATTCACCCCTGCGATGGGACGATGGAGTTTGATGGGAACGATCATGCCCTGGCGCTGGTGTCCCGCGCCTTGCAGTTGTGGGGGGCAATGACCTCACGTACCCTAGCGGCGATGCCCCTGATTGCTGCTCGATTTTTGAAGCGCTTGCGCGCCAGCTTGCTGGCGTTCTTGGTGTTGGGGCTGGTGATCAATCCCTCCTTGACGTTTGTCAGTGAGCTGCACGGCGCCGACCATGCAGTCGCGACCCAGGCGGACGGGCATCACCACGATAACGCCGGCCTCCACGACGGCGCGCCCGACAGCGACCACACCGAAGGCACGCATGGCTTGCTGCATCAGTCCAGCGGCGGGGCATTCTCCGATAGCGTGGCCGTGATTACGTTGCCTGCAGTCGTTTACGCACTCGTAATGGTCGCGTTGCCGACGCCCTTGACGGTAGCGCTGCAGCACCTCACCGGACCGTTCCGACCTCCGATCGCTTGACGTACTGAGGCTGCCTCTGGCGGCCTGCATGCGTTTCCTGTCGATCATCTGGAGGTTGTTGCGTGAATTTGCGTCTTTTTTTGCCTCTGGCGCTTGCCGGAGCCTGCGGTGCTGCCATCTGCGAGCACCGCTGCATTTGAAGGCCGTGGCCCGCCGCAGCGCCAGGAACCCGTCACCGACTGGCGAAGCAACGGCAGTGAGTGCATGCCCGGCCCGCGTCGAATGCGAAGCACCGCCTTCGCTTGGATGGTCGGCGGCGATCTCTGTGCGGCGCACACCCCGACAAGTGCCTGCCATCCGGGCGCCCGTCTTATGCATATGTCGCGAACAACGAACTGCGAAGAATGCTCGTGACACCGCCCCTGAATAATCTGATCCAGACACCGGAGATTTCACACATGAATCGTTTTTCTGGCGCTGCCCCTGCGAGGGCAATCCTTTGCGCCGCCCTCCTGCTCACTCTTCCTGCAGCCTATGCCGCCGACGGCTTCAAGGTGTCGGCCGCACAGATGAAGTCGCTCGGCATCACCGTGCAGCGCTTGAACGCCAACGCCCAGCCGGGCGGGATGAGCTATCCGGCCCGCGTGGTCTTGCCCCCGCAGAACGAACAGGTACTCAGCGCGCCCGTGGCCGGCATGGTGGACCGCATCCTGATCAGCGAAAACCAGGTGGTGCGCGCCGGCCAGCCGCTGTTGCGCCTGACCAGTCCGGAATTCGGCGAGCTGCAACTGCAGCTGATGGAAGCATCCAGCGCCCACCGGCTTGCCCAGCAGACACTGCAGCGCGAGCGCAAGCTTTTCAGCGAAGGCATCATCCCGAAGCGGCGGATCTTCGAAGCTGAAGCCGCGGCGAGCACCAGTCACGCCCGTGATCGCCAGGCCCGCGCGGCGCTGCGACTGGCCGGGCTCGACAACCGCAGCATCAATGCCATCGCCGGCGGCGGCGCGTTGCAGGACGGCCTGACCCTGCGTGCCAAAACGCCGGCAACGGTGCTGTCGTTGCAGGTCAAGCCAGGCCAGCGCGTCGATGGCGCCGATCCCCTGCTGCACATGGCGACGCTGGACCGTCTGTGGCTCGATATCCAGGTGCCCGCGTCGCGCGCATCAAGTTGGTCGGCGACCCGGCAGATCAAGGTACCGGGTCGCGGCGTTGTGGCCGAGCCGCGCAGCGTGGGTTCCATGGTCAGCGCCAGCCAGACCGTGACCTTGCGCGCCGAAGTCGTCGAGGGAGCAGACCAATTGCGTCCTGGCGAGTTCGTGCAGGCGATCGTGCCGGGCGCTGCCACCGCGTCGGCATGGACGCTGCCAATCACCGCTGTGGCGCGTCAGGGCAAGAACGCGTACGTGTTCGTGCGCAGCGCCGACGGATTCACCGCCAAGGCGGTGAAAGTCGTCAGCAGCGCGGGGCAGACAGTCACCGTCACCGGCCCACTCAAGCCCAGCGATCAAGTGGCTGTCACCAGCGTGATCGCGCTCAAAGCCGCCTGGCTCGGCGAAAGCGGGGGCGAATGACATGCTGCAGCGACTGATCCAGTTCGCGCTCGCGCAGCGCTTGTTCATCCTGCTGGCGACTGTGCTACTGGCTGGCTTCGGCTGGTATGCGTTCCGCAACCTGCCGATCGATGCGTTTCCCGACGTGTCGAGCACCCAGGTCAAGATCATCATGAAGGCCCCCGGCATGACGCCGGAAGAGATCGAGACGCGGATCTCGATTCCGATCGAAGTCGAAATGCTCGGCATCCCCCGCCAGCGCATGCTGCGTTCGGTCGCCAAGTACGGTCTGGTCGATGTCACTGTCGACTTCCAGGACGGCACCGACATCTACTGGGCCCGCCAGCAGGTCGGCGAGCGGCTCAACGGCATCATGGCCGACCTGCCTGATGGCATCACCGGCGGGATGGCGCCGATCACCACCCCGTTGGGCGAGATGTTCATGTTCACCATCGAAGCGGACAACATGTCGCTCGATGAGAAGCGCAGCCTGCTCGACTGGGTGATCCGTCCGGCGTTGCGATCCGTTCCCGGCGTGGCCGACGTCAATGCGCTGGGCGGGACCGTGCGCAGCTTCGAGGTCATTCCTGACCCGGTGAAGCTCGCCGCCGTCGGTCTGTCCACGGCCGACATCAAGGAGCGGATCGAGCGCAACAACCGCAACGATGGTGCAGGGCGCCTGGGTGAGGGCGACGAGGTGTTGCTGGTTCGCACCGAAGGCAATATCCGCAACCAGGACGACCTGCGCGCGGTGGTCGTCGGCAGCAATGCCGGCGCGCCGATTCGACTGGCGGATGTTGCTGAAATCCGCACCGGCTCGACCACGCGCTACGGCGTGGTGACGATGGATGGCAAGGACGAGGCGGTGCAGGGGCTGGTGCTGGGCCTTGCTGGCGCGAACGCACGCGAAGTGGTCAACGGCGTCACCGCCAAGATCGACGAGATCATGCCCAGCCTGCCCAAGGGCGTGGGACTCAAGGTGTTCTACAACCGCGCACAGCTGGTCGAGAAAGCCGTGGGCACCGTCTCCAAGGCGCTGCTGGAAGCGACGTTGATCGTGCTGGTGCTGCTCGGCTTGTTCCTCGGCAACGTGCGCGCCGCGGTGACTGTCGCACTGGTATTGCCGCTGGCCGCGTTGTCGACATTCATCCTGATGCGAAGTGCCGGCATGTCGGCGAACCTGATGAGTCTGGGCGGCCTGGCGATCGCGCTGGGCATGCTGGTGGATGCGGCTGTGGTGGTGGTCGAGAACGTCGTCCAGCATCTGGCCCACGACCCCACCAAGGGCAAGGTGCCGCCCCTGCACATCGTGTTTCGCGCCGTGCGCGAAGTGGCGGTGCCGGTGACCGCCGGCATCCTGATCATCATCACCGTGTTCCTGCCGTTGATGACATTGCAGGGACTGGAGGGCAAGTTCTTCGTGCCCGTCGCGTTGACCATTGCGTTCGCGCTGGCCAGTTCGCTGGTGTTGTCGCTGACCGCGATCCCGGTGATCAGCTCGTTCCTGATCAAGAACGTCTCGCACGAAGAGCCCTGGCTGCCGCGCAAGCTCCTCGGCGTGTACTCGCCTGCGCTCGACTGGGCGATGGCGCGGCACAAGCTTGTCTTCATCAGCGCTGGCGCGCTGCTGGTGGTGGCCGGCCTGGTCTACACCCAGGTCGGCAAGACCTTCATGCCGACCATGGATGAGGGCGACATCATCGTCGGCATCGAAAAACTGCCGTCGGTCAGCCTGGAGGAAACCGCGGCGCTGGACCTGAAGATCCACCAGGCGCTGATGCAGAACATTCCCGAGATCGTCGGCGTGGTCGCGCGCGCCGGCTCGGACGAAATTGGTCTGGACCCGATGGGCCTCAACCAGACCGACACCTTCCTGGTGCTGAAGCCGCGCGACGAATGGAAGTTCGCCGGCAAGGAAGAGTTGATCGTGAAGATCCGCGAGGTGCTCGATCAGCTGCCGGGCATCAAGTACAGCTTCACCCAGCCGATCGACATGCGCGTGTCGGAAATGATCATCGGCGTGCGCGGCGATATCGCGATCAAGGTGTTCGGGCCGGACCTGGACACGCTGAACGCGCTGGCCACGCGCATCGAAGGGATCATGAAGACCGTCCCCGGCAACCAGGACGTCTACACCGTGCAGAACGATGGCGTGCAGTACCTGCGCGTGATTGTCGACCGCCTGGCTGCGGGTCGTTTCGGCTTGTCGGTGGAGGACGTGCAGGACGCACTGCGCATCCAGATCGAGGGGCAACGCGCGGGCACGGTCATCGAGGGCAATCGGCGCGTGCCGGTGCTGATCCGCGGTCCGGACCGGGTGCGGCTGTCGCCGGCGGAGTTTTCCGCATTGCAGATCGCCACGCCCGACGGCGGCAGCGTCCCGCTGGAAAGCGTGGCGGAACTCAAGCGCGAAAGCGGCCCGGTCAAGATCGATCGGGAGATGGGCAGCCGCTACAGCGTGGTGATCGCCAACGTGACCGGACGCGACCTGGTCGGGTTCGTCGAGGAAGCCAAGCTGAAGATCGCCGGCGCAGTGAAGTTGCCGACCGGCTACCGCATCACCTGGGGCGGCCAGTTCGAGAACCAGCAGCGCGCCGCCGCACGC
>JBBSTP010000091.1:0-7903 GCA_038235795.1 Lysobacterales bacterium
GTGTCGAAAGGTGGCTGGTTCGCGGCGCGGCCCTCGGGGACCGAGGACATATACAAAATCTACGCCGAGAGTTTTCGTGACGAAGGCCATCTGCGCGAAATCCTCGTCCAGGCACAGCAGGTGGTCGATGCGGCCCTGAAAGACGCCGCGGACGATGCCGGTTGACGTTGCCTTGCACTGCTGGCCCGTTGAATCCCATCGTTGCGCTGCCGGTGTACAGGCACGCGGCATTCCGAGCTCATGCAGTGGCGAGCAGCTCGGCCGCGACCAGGACATCTGTCCCTGCGCGAGCGTGGATGGCGCTTGCCGGAATGTCATCGCCCTGGCGCCACCGCTGCACTGCATCGCGCTTTCCTGCGCCTTCAACCAAGAACAATGCGCTGCGGGCATGACTCAGCCGCGCCGCACTCAGTGACACGCGTTGCGGAGGCGGTTTGGGTGCATCCAGGATGGCGAGTGCGTCCGGCGCGTCCGCGGCAGTGCCTAATTCGTGGTCCGGAAACAGGCTGGCGGTGTGCCCGTCTTCGCCCAAGCCGAGCAGGACCAGGTCGAATGCGCCGACCCCACTCAGCGCGTCCGCATACAGCGCCGCGGCGGCGGTCGCGCCAAGTTCCGCCGCGATGACATGGATGCGCTCACGTGGAATCGGCACATGCCCAAGCCAGGCGTGTGTCGCCATGGTGCTGTTGCGTTCCGCGTCGCCCACCGGCAGGCAGCGCTCGTCCCCGAACCAGACGTCCCAACGCGACCAGTCGGTATCGGCATCGCGCAACGCGGTGTAGATCGGCGTCGGGGTGTTGCCGCCAGCAAGCACCAGCGAGAAACAGCCGCGCGCCGCGATTGCGTTCGCGGCGGCATCGAGGATCAGGCGACACGCTTCCTGGCGCAACGCGCTGCTCCCTGCCATTGCGTGCCAACGCACGGCGTGCGCATCCAGGTCGTAAGGGTCGATGTGGATCACTCCTTCTTGATCGCGTGCCCGCCGAACTCGTTGCGCATCGCCGCCAGCAGTTTGTCCGAGAATGAATCGCTGTCGCGCGAGCGCAGGCGCTCGATCAATGACTGGGTGATCACGGGGGCGGGCACGTTGAGGTCGATCGCCTCCTGCACCGTCCAGCGACCCTCGCCGGAGTCATTCACGTACGGCGCGATGCCGTCCATGTCGGGATTCCTGTCCAGCGCATTGGCCGTAAGGTCCAGCAGCCAGGATCGGATCACGGTGCCATGGCGCCAGATCTGCGCGACCTGGTGCAGGTCGAGCGCGAAGTCCTTCTTGTGCTGCATGATGGAAAAGCCTTCGGCATAGGCCTGCATCAGCCCGTATTCGATGCCGTTGTGGACCATCTTGACGAAGTGGCCGGAGCCGGCCTTGCCGACATGGCCCCAGCCCTTGTCTTTGGCCGGCGCCAGCGTCTCGAAGATCGGGCGCAGTCGCTCGACCGCAACGTCGCTGCCGCCGATCATCATCCCGTAACCCTCGCTCAATCCCCACACGCCGCCGCTGGTGCCGCAGTCCACGTAGTGCATCTGCGCATCGGCGAAGCGCGTCGCGCGGCGCAGGGTGTCCTTGTAGTTGGAGTTGCCGCCATCAATGACTGTGTCGTCACTGGCCAGTAGCGGTAGCAGGCCATCCACCGTGCTGTCGGTGATCGCGCCGGCCGGCACCATCATCCAGACAGCGCGTGGCCGATCAAGCTTGGCGACCAGGCCCTGCAACGAATCGGCCGCTTCACCGCGCGCCTCTTCCAACGCCTTGCGGGCCCCGGCATCGGGATCGAAACCGACCACCCGATGGCCGCCGTCGAGCAGGCGTTGGGCCATGTTGCCGCCCATCTTGCCAAGTCCGATCATGCCTATGTCCATGGTGTTCTCCTGTCGTGGGTGTTGTCGTAGGTCGTGCGTAACCGACGCGTCCCGCAGGTCGATTTCGTGCATGACCGGCCTGCGCGGGGTCTCGCATTCCTGAACGGTACCCAGCGCCGCGCTTCAACCGGGTGATGATGCAGCCCGGTTGGCCTTCAACGCCGGATCCACCAGCGCATCAGGCCGGCAATGAAGGGCGTCAGGCGCTCGCGGTTGCAGGCGTTCGCGGCCTTGCGGATCGCTTCGGCCTGGGTCGGATAGGCATGGATCACGTTGGCCAGCCGGTTCAGCCCGATACCGTTGACCATCGCCAGGGTGATCTCGTTGATCATTTCGCCGGCGTGTCGCGCAACAATCGTCGCGCCGAGGATCTTGTCGCTGTGCTGGGCGACGTGGATCTTGACGAAGCCGACCTGTTCGCCGTCCACGATCGCGCGGTCGACTTCGTGCATCGGGACGGTGAAGGTGCGCACCGGAATGCCTTCGTGGTTGGCCTGGCGGACATACAGGCCAACATGCGCGATTTCCGGGTCCGTGTAGGTGCACCACGGGATGATCAGCCGACTGACCCGCTGGTTGCCGGGGAACAGCGCATTGCGCACCACGATCCTGGCGCTGGCATCGGCGGCATCGGTATACATGGTGTCGAGGCAGACATCGCCAGCCGCGTAGATGCGCCGGTTGCTGGTGCGCAGGAAGTCGTCGACCCGGATGCCGGTCTGCGGATCGGCTTCCACCCCGGCCGCCTCCAGATCCATGCCTTCGATGTTGGGAAGTCGGCCGACGCCCGCCATGACCGCATCGACGGTCACGGCGCTGTGGTAATCGTCGCTGGTCATCTCGACCCGCAGCCCATCGTCCTGCTTGTGCACCGCGGTCACGGTGGTGTTCAGCCGCACCACCAGGCCATCGCGGGCAAACGCATCGGACAAAAGCTGCGCAGCGTCGCGTTCCTCCTTGGGCAGGAACAGCGGGGTGTCCTGGGCGATGAGGGTGCTGGCGCCGAAACGCGAGAACGCCTGCGCCAGCTCGCAGCCCAGCGGTCCGCCACCGACCACGAGCAGGCGTGGTGGCAGCGTGGTCAGGTCAAAGACCGTTTCGTTGGTGAGGTAGCCGGTTTCGTCCAGGCCCTCGATCGCGGGCGCGTCCGGGCGTGAGCCGGTGGCGATCAGCGCCTTGCCGAAACGCAGTCGCGTGCCGTCGACATCAATGCTGTCGCGCGAGCGGAAGCGTGCATGGCCAAAGAAGACATCCACGCCGGCCTGGCGGAGGCCGGCAACCGAATCGCTGCGGCTGATGCGCGCGCGTAGCCGTCGCATGCGCGCCATCGCCAAGGCGAAGTCCACCCGCACGACATCCGGAGCAACCGCGCCATAGTGCGCGGCATCACGCATCTCGGCGTACACCCGGGCGGTGCGGATCAGCGCCTTGGATGGGACGCAGCCCACGTTGAGGCAGTCGCCGCCGAGCAGGTGGTTTTCCACCAGTGCAACCCGCGCGCCGAGGCCGGCCGCGCCCTTGGCTGCGACCAGGCCGGCGGGGCCCCCGCCGATCACCACCAGGTGGTAGCGATCGGCCGGCGTCGGGTTCTGCCAGTCGATTGGCCGCACATTTGCGAGCCGCTGCTGTTCGTAGGCGTCCAGGGGCGTCCTCACATCGTCCGTCCCAAGCGTAGGCGGTCAAGCCAGCCGCCGCGAAACCCTGCCGCGCGCAGGCCGTTGACCAGATAGGGGCACTGCCGCATCAAGCGCCAGATGAGCTGCGATCGGTGGTTCTCGATCATCATCACCACAATGCCCTGGTCCAGGCCGAAATGTCCTTCGGAAATCCAGGCTTGCCCTTGGGCAATGGGATATCCAGGATTGATGCCACTGGTCATGCGCCCGTCGCGAACAAGTTCTGGATAGCGCCGCAGCATGGTGCGCACGCCCCGCATGGTGACGTCCGGCGCAAACGGCAGGCAAGCCAACAACGCGGGTGGGGACAGGGTGCCATCGTCGGGTCCGTAGGGCACCCCGCGCGCCGAATAGCCGAACAGGCGCCGCGGCTCGCTCTCGATATCGGGCACGTCGTCGCTGGGACCGTCGCCCGCGCTCAACCCCCAGCAGTCCTGGTCGAATCCGGTATGCCCGCGCGGATTGATCCGCGCATATTCGCGCTGCACCTCAATGGCGCGACGGCTGTTCTCGAAATAATCGCAGCGCTTGTCGCGCATGAAAGGGTCCTGGATGCCGCGCAGGTCCACCCACGCATGCGAAAACTGGTGCACGAACAAGGGCCCTGCGTACAGATAGTTATGGCCGTACAGGTTTTCCCACTGATAGGTCATCGTCCAGGCGTCATAGCAGTCGTCCAGTACCGGATGCGTCGGCGAGCCCATCGCCAGCGCATACAGGATGATTGCCTCGCTGTAGCCCTCCCAGCCGTAATGCAGGAACCCCGATTCCGGCTTCCAGCCCTGCATGATCGCGCCACCGCCGTTCTGCGCCCAGCGCCAGTCGATGCGCAGGTACAGGGCATCGGCGATCGCCCTCAGTTCCGCCTCCTCTGGCGTGTCGGCATTGAAATACATCGCGGCCGTCAACGCACCGGCGATGAGCAGCGCGCTATCGATCATCGATAGTTCCGAACGCCATACACGCGTTCCGGACGTCGCGTCGAGGAAGTGATAGAAAAAGCCCTTGTACCCCGTGGCGTCGGCGCCACCGCTCTGGTCGCAATCGCGGAAAAAACGCAGCGCCGACAGGCTGCATTGCACCGCTTCGTCCCGCGACATCCAGCCGCGCTCCACCGCCACCGGATACGCCGACAACGCGAATCCGACCACGGCGATGCTGATTGGTGAACCGTGCCGCGACGTATCGGCGACCAGGCCGTTGCCGCGGTTGATCTGCTGCGGGAAATAGCCGAACGCCGCGCGCTGGAGCGTTTCGATCAGAGCCTCGTCCAAGGCCTCGTCGTCGGGGCGGCAGACGGGGACGAGGTCGGATTGCTTGGGGTTGTCTGGGTGCTCTGCCATGCTGGGCGACAATAACCCAATGCTGTCAGCGGCGCCGTGAGCGCAAGTCGCATCAAGCTCGAGCGATTGGATTCACCTCGCCCATCGCGCAAAAGCGGCACACTCATCGAGGCGATTGGCCCGCGCGGCTCGGATCCAAGTCGCCACCAATCGAACCTGGAGGAAACGGCGCAATGACGACATCGAAATCCCCGCAACCAGAGCTCGGTATCCGGCACGTGCGCCTATTTGGCAACGGCGCTTACTCGGTGATGCTGACTGAGGCGGGCGCTGGCTACAGCCACTGGCGGGACCAGGCGATCACGCGCTGGCGCGAAGATCCCACCTGCGACGACTGGGGAAGTTTCATCCTGCTGCGCGATGTGGGCGGCGGTGCGCTTTGGTCGACAACGCGGCAGCCGCTGGGCGCCGGCAATCAGATGCAGTGCGTGGATTTCGATCAAGACCAGGCTGTCTTTGCCAGTGAACGGGACGGCTTGGGTGCAACGCTCGCCGTGGCCGTGTGCGAGGGCTGTGATGCGGAAGTCCGACGGGTCACGCTGCATAACCGCAGCAGCACCGCGCGTGAGATCGAGCTGACGTCGTATGCCGAACTGGTGCTCGGATCTGCCGCCGCCGACGCCAGCCACCCGGCCTTCGCCAAGCTGTTCGTGCAGACCCACTGGGACGCCGGCCATGGACTCCTGCTTGCGACGCGGCGCAAGCGCAGCCCCGAAGACGCGGATTTGTGGGCGGGCCAGAGGATCATTGTCCCGGTGTCACAATCCAGCGAAGACCCGGCCTTCCAATACGAAACCGACCGTGCGCATTTCCTCGGGCGAGGCAATCGCCTGCCCGACGCCGACGCGTTGCAAGCGGGAAGCGTGCTGTCCAACACGGTCGGCACCGTGCTGGATCCGATCTTCAGCCTGCGCACGCGTGTTCGCATCGACGCTGGGGCCTCGGCCCACGTCGATGTCTGGACGCTGGCCGCGGCCACCCGCGAACAACTGACCAGAGCAGCAGGGGAGCTGACTTCCGCGACTGCCGACGCCTGCTTCCAGCGCCGCACCGAGGTGGCGGACCGCGACGACGTACAGTCGCCATCGACAGAGGATGCCGACACGCCCCCCTGGATTCGCTGGCTGGCTCCATTGCTGTACGCCGACCCCGCTTGGCGTGCGCCGCCCCGGGACTTGCATCGCGGCGCCGGTGGCGCCCCGATCCTGTGGGGCCATGGGATTTCGGGCGACCGACCGATCGTGCTGTTGCGCATCGCCGATGGCGACGGCATCCAGGCGGCGGAGACCCTGTTGCAGGCCCAGCAACGCTGGCGTCAGCACTGGTTGGGCGTGGATGTGGTCCTGTTGGTGACCGCAGTCGGCGACGCCGGCGCGGCGCTACAAGGACGACTGCGCGCGCTGCAGGACGCGCACGCGGCGACCAGCGACGGCGGCGATGTCGCCAAAGCGGACGCGTTCGTGCTCCGCCAGGATCAGCTGGATGCCGCATTCCTCGACGGACTGACTCGCGCCGCCCGCGTGGTGTTGGATAGCCATGGCGGCGATGCAGTTCCCGCTGCAGCCGGTCAGCCGGCTGGCGGGATCGCGCAGCCGGAATCAAACGAAACGCCGGGCGCGCAGGCGGCAGACGCTGCGAACGCAGCTACGTTCACCCCCTGGCCGGGGGCGAGCGACGGCGCGCTCGAATTCGACAACGGCATCGGTGGATTTACCGCCGATGGGCGTGAATACCGCATCGACCTGGACGACGGCGCGTGCACGCCGGCGCCGTGGATCAATGTGTTGGCCAATCCGGCGTTCGGTTTCATCGCCTCGGCCGAGGGTGGTGGCTACACCTGGTCGCGCAACAGCCAGCAGAATCCGCTGACGCCGTGGCCGAACGATCCGGTGACGGATGCGCCCAACGAAGTCCTCTACCTGCGCGACGAAGACAGCGGCGAGCTGTGGTCGGCGACTGCCGCGCCGATCCGCGTCGATGGCGTGCGCTACCAGGTTACCCATGGCAAGGGCTGGAGCCGCTTCTCCCATCATGCCCACGGGGTCGATGTCGACCTGCTGCAGTACGTGCCAATGGACGACAGCATCAAACTATCGCGCCTGCGGCTGCACAACCGCTCAACGCGCGCCCGACGCCTGGCGGTGACCGGCTACGTGCGCTGGGCATTGGCACCCAACGGCAGCAACGCCGCGCCTTACATCGTCACCGAGCGCGACCAGGCGACCGGCGCACTGTTCGCGCGTAATACCTGGCGGGCGGAGTTCGGCGAACGGGTGGCCTTCATCGACCTGGGCGGCGCGCAAACTTCCATTAGCGGGGATCGCGGCGAGTTCCTCGGCATTTACGGCTCGATCGACGATCCGCAAGCGTTGTCGGCGGCGTCGCTCAGCGGGCGCACCGGCGCGGGTCTCGACCCCTGCGGTGCATTGCAGACTCACGTGACCTTGGCAGCAGGCCAGCAGGTGGAGCTTCAGTTCGTGCTTGGCGATGCGGCCTCGGCGCAGGCCGCGCAGGATCTCGTGCGGCGGTATCGCCACGCCAATACGGACAAGCTGCTGTCACAGGTACGAGCGTATTGGGACGACGTGCTCGACACCGTTCAGGTCAAGACGCCCGATCGAGCGCTGGATATCCTGGTCAACGACTGGCTGCTGTACCAGTCGCTCGGCTGCCGGCTCTGGGCCCGCAGCGCCTACTACCAGTCCAGCGGCGCCTACGGATTCCGTGACCAGCTGCAGGACGTGATGTCGCTGTGCGTCGCGCGTCCGGAACTGGCCCGTGAACATATCGTGCGATCAGCGGGACGCCAGTTCCCCGAAGGCGATGTCCAGCACTGGTGGCTGCCGCCGAAGGGGCAGGGCATCCGCACCCGGATGAGCGACGACCGGCTGTGGCTACCCTATGTCGCCGCGCATTACGTGGATACGACCGGCGATGACACTGTTCTGGAGGAAAGCGTGCCATTCCTGGAGGGAGAGGTACTCAAGGACGGGCAGCTCGAAGCGTTCTTCACGCCGGGGA
>JBBSTP010000092.1:0-7899 GCA_038235795.1 Lysobacterales bacterium
TCCAGCGCCGATGCGCGCGGCCTGATGCAGGTCCTGCCGGGGACCGGCGCCGGGGTCGCGGCGAAACTCGGCATTCCGTGGAATGGCGGCCAAAGCTTGTATGACGCTGACACCAACATCATCCTCGGCAGCGCCTACCTGCGCCAGCTGATGGACAAGTACGGCGGCAAACCCTACCAGGTGATGGCCGGCTACAACGCCGGGCCGGCGCCGTTCAACCGGTGGATTTCGCAGCGACCGACGATGGATCCGGATTTCTGGATCGAGACCATCAGCTACAAGGAAACCCGCGACTACGTGGCGCGCGTGCTCGCCTTCAGCAGCATCTACGACTGGCGCCTCAATGGCGACGCGTTGCGCTTGACCGATCGCCTCAACGGACGGGCCGATGGCCCTCGCAAGCCGTTCGCCTGCCCGCAGCTCGAGTCCGGCAAGCCCGCGCCGCCCATCACGCCCGCGCCCGCGAACAAACCCACCCTGAAGTCGCGCCGTCGCCGCTGAGGCGGCAGCCCTTTAAGGCATCATCGACGGATGACGACGGCAGTCCTCCCCGCGAATGCACAGGTCTACCTGGTCGGCGGCGCAGTGCGCGACCGCCTGCTCGGGCTGGAACCGGGCGACCGTGATTTCGTGGTGGTCGGTGCCAGCGTGGAAGCGATGCGCGAAGCGGGTTTCCGCCAGGTCGGGCGCGATTTCCCGGTGTTCCTGCATCCGCAGACGAGCGAGGAACATGCACTGGCCCGCACCGAGCGCAAGTCCGCACGCGGCCATGCCGGCTTCGTGGTGCATGCCGAGCCGTCGGTGACCCTGGAAGACGACCTGCGCCGGCGCGACTTCACCATCAATGCGATCGCCGAAGCTGCCGACGGCAGCCTGGTTGATCCGTTCGACGGCGCGGCCGACATCCAGGCGCGGGTGCTGCGCCACGTTGGCGATGCCTTCGTCGAGGATCCGCTGCGCATCCTGCGCGCGGCGCGCTTCATGGCGCGGCTGGCACCACTGGGTTTCTCCATTGCGCCGGAAACCCTCGCGCTGATGCGACGGATGGCCGCCGACGGAGAACTTGCCGACCTGGTTCCGGAACGGATCTGGCAGGAACTGGCGAAGGCGCTGCGCAGCAAGCAGCCATCCGCATTCCTGCGAAGCCTGCACGACGCCGATGCGTTGCGCCTGGTTTTGCCCGAGGTCGACGCGTTGTATGGCGTTCCGCAACGCGCGGAATACCACCCGGAAATCGACACTGGCGTGCACGTCGAGTTGGTCTGCGACATGGCCGCGACACTTGCCCCAGGCAACGACTTGATCGGCTTTGCCGCGCTCTGCCACGACCTCGGCAAGGCGCTCACCCCGGCCGACGAACTGCCGCGCCACGTGATGCACGAACAACGCGGCATCGAAGCGGTGATCGCGCTGTCCGCGCGCCTGAAAGTCGCGGCCGAACATCGCGAACTGGCGGTGATCGCCTGCCGCGAACACCTCAACGTGCACCGCCTCGACGAATTGAAACCGGCCACCGTGCATGCGCTGATCTCGCGCTGCGACGGCTTCCGCAAGCCGGCCCGCATCGACCAGCTGGCCACTGTGTGCGAGGCCGACAACCGCGGCCGCACCGGGTTTTCCGACCGGGCCTATCCGCAGGCGGACGCGCTGCGTCGCCTGCACCAGATCTCGATGACGGTATGCAGCAGCGATGTCGCCGAAGGCTTGAGTGGACCCGCGATCGGCGAGGCGCTCAGCCGTGCTCGGATCACCGCGATTGCGGCGGCGAAATCTCGCGCGCCTGGTTCAGATCTGCCGATCGAGTCGTAGCAAGGCATCACGCCACGGCGTGAAAGCGGTAGCCAGGCCGATCAGGACGCCGATCGTGTTGGCCAGTGCGTCATTGCGATCCAGCATCCGCCCCAACCCCATCTGCGCCTGCAGATATTCCAGGCCGATGCCCATCAGCACCAGCAGCACGCAGACGAAACCCCACGACAAGCGGCGCGCGAACAGCTGCACCGCGCCGGCGGACAGCGCGGCATAGGCGGCAAAATGCTCCCACTTGTCGCTGACCTGCAGGTCCGGCAGGTCGCGCGCAGGCACCAGCGAAGCTACGACCACGGTTGCCACCGCCAACATCCACAACCCCGACCACAGCCATGGCCGCCGGAACGGCTTGAACGAGCGTCCGAAGCGTCGTCTTGTCCCGCTCATAGCCGATGGCTCAGGTCGCCGACCAGGAATGCCGCGCCCAGTTCGACCCCGCGCTGGAAACCCATCGCCTGGAAGCGCTCGCCCATCTCGTTGGGCAGGGTGAGCTGCTTGGTCTGCAGGCGCAGCGCGTGGCGGGCGATGTCGTCAGCCGCGCGCGACTCGGCCAGTGCAAGGTTGTCCTGCAATCGGTTGCCGATCAGGAAACTGGCCTGAGAGCAATAACCCGCGAAGTCGAAGCCGGCGCCGGTCCCGGCTTCGGCCAGTGCAGTGAAATCCACCGAGGCGGTGATGTCCTGCAAGCCTGGGTACGCGTGCACATCGCCCATCAGATGATGCTGACGGAAGGCACGCAGGGTGCCGTCGCGGCGTTGCGGCTGGTAGTACTCGCCGCGTGCGTAACCGTAGTCGATGAACAGCATCGCGCCCTCTTGGAGCCCGCCGATCACTGCCTGCAACCAGTACGGCAATTGGGCCAGCAATTCGCTGCGGTAGCCCTCGACGAAGGGTTCCGGCAACTGGCGTTCGACATGACGCACCGCCGCGGCCAGCATCGGATCGGCCGGGCGGTCCGTGCGCACAAAGCGTCCTTCTCCGTCGAGTGCCACGTGCTCCTCGAACACCTCGCCATCGCGGATCACGAAGCGCGGCGTGGGCAGTGCATCGATCACTTCGTTGGCGAACAACACGCCGTTCCACGATTCGGCGGGCGGACCGTCCAGCCACGTCACCAGTTCAAACAGCAACGGCGGCAGGCGCTGCTGCAGGCGCTCACGCTGGCGCTCGCGCAGGTCTGCGCTGGGTTCCAGGATCGCGTAGCGCGCCGGCAACGCATCGTTGGCCAGCAATTTCGCAAGTGCGGTTTCCGCGAACGCGCCGCTGCCACCGCCGATCTCGACGAAGTCCGCATCCGGTCCAAGTTGCTGCAAGACCGGCGTCAGCGCATCGGCAACGCAGGCAGCAAACAGCGGCGACAGCTCCGGCGCGGTCATGAAATCGCCGGCCGGGCCGAACTTCATCGCACCGGCGCTGTAATAGCCCAGCCCCGGCGCATACAGCGCGAGCTCCATGAACTTCCAGAACGGCAGGCTGCCACCCGCGGCGAGGATCTGTTGCTGGATCAACGCGCGCAGCTGGTCGCTGTGCGCCAGCGCGTCGGTATCGGTGGGTTGTGGCGCGGATGGTCGTGGCGTAGTCATGATTCAATGTCGATCAACAAGTGCGCAGGATACCGCCACCCATGACCGACAATCCTCCCAACGTTCGCAAGGTCGCCCTCATCACCGGCGCCGCCCGCCGCATCGGTGCGGCAATCGCACGGCGGCTGCATGGCGACGGCTACGATCTCGCGCTGCACTACCGCTCATCACACGCGGACATGGAGGCGTTGCTCGCTGAATTGAATGCCAAGCGCCCGGGCAGCGTGATTGCCTTGCAGGCTGACCTGGCCGCATTCGACCGCTTGCCAGAACTCATCGCGAAGACAGTGGGCCGTTTCGGCCGGCTGGATGCGCTCATCAACAACGCGTCGGGTTTCTATCCCACGCCGATCGGCAGCGCCGCGCCGGCGCAATGGGATGAGTTGTTCGCCAGCAATGCGCGTGCGCCGCTGTTCCTTGCACAAGCCGCGGCGCCGCACCTGCGTGCCTCGCGAGGCGGTATCGTCAATCTCGGTGACATCCATGGTGAAAAGCCGCTCGCAAACCACCCGATTTATTGCATGGCCAAGGCCGCACTGTTGATGCTCAGCAAATCTCTGGCGCTCGACCTGGCGCCACACGTGCGAGTGAATGCGATCGCGCCCGGCGCGATCCTGTGGCCCGAAGGTCACGCCGATGAAGCGGCGCAATCGGCAGTCCTTGCGCGCACGCCACTGCGGCGGCTTGGCACGCCGGAGGAGATTGCGGGCGTCGTGTCCTGGCTGCTGGGCGATGCCAGCTACGTCACCGGCCAGACCATCCACGTCGACGGCGGTCGTCACCTCGGCTGAAAGGCTCAATCCAGCGCGACGGTCACACGTTCGATGTCGTGCTCCGGATGCGCATGCCACAGCTCGCGCAAGGGCTTGCCACTGCGCGGTTCAATGAACTCCGGCGCAATCTCTGCCAGAGGTTTGAGCACAAACGCATGCCGCAATTCATCGCGCGGAATCTGCAGGTGGCCCGGACCCTCGATCACCAGGTCGTCGAAGAACACGATGTCAATGTCGAGCGGCCGGTCGCCATAACGCGCTCCGCTACGATCGCGGCCATGCGCGTCTTCCAGTGCATGCAGCCAGTCATTCAAGGCGTGCGGATCCAGGTCAGTGTCGATGATCGCGGCGGCATTGAGGAAATCGCCGCCATCGAAACCGACTGCCGGAAACACATACGCGGGCGACACGACGGCTCCATCGAAACGCGCGCCCAATGCCTCGACTGCGGAATGCAGGTTGGCCGCCGCATCGATATTGCTGCCCAGGCTGAGATAGGCGAGGCCCATCAGGCCTTGCTGCGCTCAATCACTACGCCAACCGCATGCGCACCACGCACCGCGCCGGGCTTGCTGAGCTTCAGCCGCACGTTCGACACGTCGAATTCGTCAAGGATGAGTTGCGCACAGTGCTCGGCGAGGGTTTCCACGAGGCCGAACGAGGACTGCGAAACGAAAGCGATCAGGCGCTTGCTGACGGCCTTGTAGTTCAGGGTCAGGGCAATGTCGTCGCTGGCCGCCGGTACGCGGTTGTCGAACGCCATTTCGATGTCGAACAGCAATGGCTGGCGGATGCGCCGCTCCCAATCGTAGATCCCGATCAGGGTGTCGATTTTCAGCCCTTCGATGAAGACGTGGTCGGTCATGGGGTCAGGATAACGGAGCCGCCGACAGCGTGGGATGCGGCGCCTACCGTCGCGTGTTCGCTACGCGGCTCGAAATGCCGCTACGCAAACCCCGACGGTCTCGCCGCAGCGGATTTCATGTGTCCTGAAATTTCCGAAGCAAGAATTAAAGCGCCGGCAGTGTCGCCATGTCCCAGCGCGGTGTCACGTGCACCACGGCATCGTCATGTTGGCCGGCCTGCAGCCGCAGCGCGCCGGCGAACGCGATCATCGCGCCGTTGTCGGTGCACAGGGCGGGGCGCGGGAAGCAGGCTCGGCCGCCACGCTTCGCCGCCATCGCGTGCAGGCGCTCACGCAGGCGCTTGTTGGCACCAACGCCTCCGGCCACCACCAGCGTGTTGCAGTCGGCCGCGTCCAGCGCGCGTTCGCACTTGATCGCCAGCGTATCGACCACCGCATCCTCGAACCCACGGGCGATGTCGGCGCGGGTGGTGTCCGATTGGTCGGAATCACGCCAGGCAAGAAGTACCTGCGTCTTCAGCCCGCTGAAGCTGAAGTCCAGTCCGGGCCGGTTGGTCATCGGCCGCGAGAACTTGTACGCGCCCGGTGTGTCCGGCTCCTTATCAGATTGTCCGGCAAGCTTCGCCAACTGTGGCCCACCCGGATATGGCAGGCCCATGAGCTTGGCGGTCTTGTCGAAGGCCTCGCCGGCGGCGTCGTCCAGGGTTTCGCCCAGCAACCGATAGCTGCCGATGGCATCCACCGCCACCAGCTGGGTATGACCACCGGAGACCAGCAATGCCACGAACGGTGCTTGCGGCGGGTCCTCTTCCATCAGCGGCGCCAGCAAGTGGCCTTCCATGTGGTGCACGCCGATTGCCGGCAGGTCCAGCGCCCAGGCCAGCGAGCGCGCGACCCCGGCCCCGACCAGCAGCGCCCCGACCAGCCCCGGGCCGGCCGTATAGGCCACCCCATCCAGCTCGGAGACTTGCATCCCGGCCTCGGCCAGGGTCTGCCGGACCAGCGGCAACAGCTTGCGCACGTGGTCGCGGCTGGCCAGTTCCGGCACCACCCCACCGTATTCGGCATGCAGGGCAATCTGGCTGTACAACCCGTGTGCCAGCAGGCCTGCCGCGCCACCGACCGCGGTGTCGTACACGGCCACCCCGGTTTCGTCGCAGGAAGACTCGATACCAAGCACTTTCATGCACCTATCTTGCAACGAATCGGGGCCCGCTGCTATCATGCACGGCTCGCCCGCTCCGTTCGGGCAGATCCCAGAACTGAGACTCCACGATGCCAAGCGTTAAAGTCCGCGAAAACGAACCATTTGAATTTGCCCTGCGTCGCTTCAAGCGCACCTGCGAGAAGGCTGGCGTGCTGGCCGAGACGCGCAAGCGCGAGTTTTACGAGAAGCCGACCCAGGAGCGCAAGCGCAAGGCCGCTGCTGCAGTGAAGCGTCAGTCGCGCCGCACGTCGCGCGACGTCACCAAGCGCCAGCGCCTGTACTGAGCGAAGCTCGCTTGTGCACGAAGCCGGCGCGCGCGAGCGTTGCCGGCTTTTTTGCGTTTCCGCTCTTTCTGGAGGAAATCCTCCAGGTTCAATTCCCACTCGAAATGACCCGGAGCACCCGATGAGCCTCAAGGCCCAACTCACCGATGACATGAAGACCGCGATGAAGTCCGGCGAGAAGGATCGCCTGGGCGTGATCCGGCTGATGCTGGCCGGGATCAAGCAAAAGGAAGTCGACGAGCGCATCGAGATGACCGATCCACTGGTGCTGGCCGTGCTGGAAAAGATGGTCAAGCAGCGCAAGGACTCGATCACCCAGTTCCAAGCTGCCGCACGCGAGGACCTGGCCGCGATCGAGCGCTACGAAGTCGGCGTGATCGAAGACTACCTCCCGGCAAAACTGGATGAGGCCGCCATCCTGGCCGCGATCGACGCCGCCATGGCCGAAACCGGCGCCACCGGTGCCGCTGACATGGGCAAGTTGATGGGCGTACTCAAGCCGGCGCTCGCAGGGCAGGCCGATATGGGCCTGGTCTCCAAGCTGGTCAAGCAGAAGCTGGCCGGGTGAGCTGATGGCGCCCGCCCTGATCCAGACCGCGCGACCGGGCGTCACCCTGCGCTTCGCCCAGGCGTCCGACGCGCCATTGGTGCTGGCCTTCATCCGCGAACTGGCCGACTACGAACAACTGCCGCACGAGGTCGAAGCGGACGTTGATTCGCTTGCCGAGAGCCTGTTCGGCGAAGCGCCTGCCGCCGAAGTGGTGATCGCCGAAGTCGACGGGATGCCTGCGGGGTTTGCCCTGTTCTTCCACAACTACTCGACCTTCCTTGGCCGTCGCGGCCTGTACCTTGAGGATCTGTTCGTGCGCCCGGCCCATCGCGGCAAGGGCCTGGGCCGAGTGCTGATGGCGTTCCTGGCCAAGCTCGCGGTTGAACGCGACTGCGGCCGCTTCGAATGGTCGGTACTGGACTGGAATACGCCGGCGATTGATTTCTACCGCAGCCTCGGCGCGCGCGGCATGGACGATTGGACCAGCCAGCGCGTCACCGGGCCGGCCCTGCATGCGCTGGCGGAACAGTTCGATAGCGCGATCCACTGAACGCGTCGCGGTCGCCCTCATTTAGATGATGCTGCGCGCATGCGTGCAGCCCCGCTCTACACTAGGCCATGGCTTCCAACCGACACAAGAACCCGGACGTCGCGCGCTCGCTCGCCGCGGAACTTGATCCAACGCAGAAGGCCTCAATTACCCAGGCTGACGGCGCAGCGCCACCTGCCGACATCAAGCAGACCGTGCGCAAGGCCAACCGTGGTGGCATCGCGATGGCACTGCTGCGACGTTTCCTGGACGCCGACGTCATCACCCAGGCGGCGGCA
>JBBSTP010000093.1:0-7760 GCA_038235795.1 Lysobacterales bacterium
GCTACATGTCGTGCTTGTTCACCTCGAGACCAAGCGACTGGTAATGCGTCCAGCGCTCGCGCAGCGGGCCGCGCGCGGCGGGGTCGGCAGGTACGACCTCGAGCACGCGCTCGAACCCACCCTGCGGTGCAGCGTCGCGCAGGTTGAGCAGCAGCGGGCGCGGCGCGATGTCCATTTCCGGCGTTGCGATCAGCACCGGGCACTCTGCGTCTTCCTCCTCGTCGCCGGCGATCTGATGCGGTACGTAGGCCTCGTCGTCGAACGACCACAACAGGTCATCCAGCGCTTCGGCCTGGGCGGCATCGCGCGCCAGCACCAGCGTCCACAGGCCGGCGTCGTGCGCCTTGCGCGCCAGCTCGCACACCAGCAGCAAGGGCTGCTCGCGGAAGCGGGGCTTGTCGATCAGGTAGAAGTCGGCACGAGGCATCAGGGCGTCAGTGTCATGCGAAATGGGCCGACTGCATGTTAGTTGGCAGCGACACGATCCAGCAGCCACTGCGACAACAGGCCGACCGGGCGGCCGGTGGCCATGCTCAGCTTGCCGTCGCCGTTGGCGACGCCGGCGATATCCATGTGCGCCCAGCGCTGGCCTTCGGTGAAGCGCGACAGGAAGCAGCCGGCGGTGATTGCGCCGGCCCAGCGGCCGCCGATGTTGTAGACATCGGCAAACGCGGAATCGAGTTGGCCCTGGTATTCGTCCCACAGCGGCAGCTGCCAGGCGCGGTCGAACACGGTCTCGCCGGCATCGATCAGCTCACGCGCCAGGTCGTCGTCATTCTTGGTCATCACGCCCGCGGCGAATTTCCCCAGCGCGACCACGCAAGCGCCGGTCAAGGTGGCGACATCGATCAACGCGGCCGGCTCGAAGCGCTGTGCATAGGTCAGCGCGTCGCACAGGATCAGGCGGCCTTCCGCATCGGTGTTGCCGACTTCAATGGTCTTGCCGGACATGCTGGTGATCACGTCGGAAGGACGGTAGGCGTTGCCGTCGATCGCATTTTCCACCGCGGCAGCAATGCACACCAGGTTGACTGGCAACTGCATGCCCACCGTCGACACGAACGTGCCGAGCACGGTGCCCGCGCCAAGCATGTCGTACTTCATTTCCTCAACGCCGCCCTGGGTCTTCAGGTTGACGCCGCCGGTGTCGAAGGTGATGCCCTTGCCGACCAATACATACGGCTTCGCGTCGCCGCCGTTGGAATATTTCAGGACCACGAGGCGAGGGCGGTTGGCCGACGCGCGGGCGACCGCCAGCAGCGAGCCCATGCCGAGTGCTTCCATCGCATCGTCATCGAGGATGTTGCATTCCACGCCTTCACTGCGTGCGGCGAATTCCTGCGCCTGCTCGGCCAGGTAGATCGGGGTGCACACGTTCGGCGGCAGGTTGCCGAGTTCGCGGGTGTAGGCGACGCCTGCGGCAATCGCGCGGCCGTGGTCCAGTGCGCGGCTTTCAGCAGGCACGCTGTCGTCGCCGGCAATCTCGAGCCGGACCAGGCCGGTCTCGTCGCGCTTCTTGTTCTTTGCGCCCAGGGTCGCGGTGTAGCGATAGCAGGCGTGGTCGGCAGTGACCGCCGCGGTGCGGATGCTCCACGCCGCGTCGCGACCCTTGACCTGAACATCGCCCAAGGTCAGCAGCGCAGAGGTCACCACGCCGGTCTTCAGCGCGCGCGCGGCATCGGCGATCGCCTTGATGTATTGCGGCACGCCGAACTTGGCGGTCTCGCCAAGGCCGACCACCAGTACCCGCGCCGCGCTGATGCCGGCCAGGTCGTGGAGCATGGTCGTCTTGCCGGTCTTGCCGCTGATGTCGCCACGTTCGAGCAGGGCGGTGATTCGACCGTCGCTGGCGCTGTCCAGGGCGATGCCGGCAGCGGTCAGCTGCTTGTCGGCGAAGGCGCCGACGATCACGCAATCGACATCGGCGGAGGCGGGAGACGTGTGGTTCAGGCTGAATTCGAGGCTCATCGACCAAAGTTCCGGAAGCAAGGGGAGTCGTTTGCAAGGCGCCCTGCGTGCCCGCGCAACGGCAAGCCACGCGGCCGTGCTTACAATGCGCGGCCGCAACAAGGCGCCGCAGGCAATGCTGCAGCCGCTTGCAAAACGAACCCCGAAGTCTAAAGCATGTTCCCATCCAAGCAGGGCCCGATGCCGAAGCTGGACCGCTACCTGAGCAGTGAAATCGCACGTTCCGTGATGGCGGCGCTGGTGGTATTGGGGATGGTTAGCCTGACTGGGCTGTTCGCCGACCTGCTGGGTGAAATGGCCCGCGGCAAGGTGCCGCCCACCTTGCTGTTGTCGCAACTGGGCCTGCGCCTGGTCCGCTACCTGCCGTTGTTGCTGCCACTGGCCCTGTTGCTGGGCTACCTGCTGGCGCTCGGGCGGATGTACCGCGATTCGGAAATGTACGTGCTGGCTGCAGTAGGCGTGGGGCCGCGCCGGCTGCTGCGGCCGGTGCTGCTGGTGGCGGTGCCGGTGCTGGCGATCATCGCGATCAGTTCGATCTGGCTTGGCCCCTGGGCCGACGGCAAAGCCCGCGGCATGGTCGCCGAGGCCAACAAGAACCTTTTGGTGGCCGGGCTTGAACCGGGCCGCTTCACCGTGATGGGCAATGGCGGCGTGGCGTATGCCGGCAGCATGTCCAGCGATGGTACCCGGCTCGGGCGCGTGTTCGTGTACCGCGAACGCGGTGATCGGATGGATGTGGCGACCGCGCGCAGCGGCGAGCTTTACCGCGACAAGGGCGCGCGCATCTTGGCGCTGATGGAGGGCTTCCGGGTCGAGGGTCCGCTGGTGGGCAAGGACCTGGACTACCGGCTGATGCGTTACGCGCGCAACGAGATGCTGCTGCCCGGCGCCGACGACCAGCGCCCCAGTGATGACCCGGCATTCAAGCCGTTTGCCGAGCTGCTTGGCGATTCCTCGCCGGCGGCTGTCGCCCAGCTGCACTGGCGGATCGCGCCGCCATTGCTCGCCTTGGCCTTCGTGTTGCTGGCGGTGCCGTTGGCGCGCAGTTCGCCGCGGCAGGCGCGCTATGGCTCGGTGCTGCTGGCGTTCCTGGCCTATCTGGTTGGCGTCTTCATGATGATGATCGGCACCCAGTGGCTGGCCGATGGCACCATACCGACCGCTGCAGGTCTGTGGTGGCTGCTGCTGCCAATGCTGGGCCTTGCGATCTGGCTGTACGTGCGCGACGGGCGCATCGCCAAGCCCTGGTGGCACCGATGACCCTGCGTCCGAAACTGCACGACTACTACATCGCCCGGATCGTGACTGTCAGCGTGCTCGGCACCTGGGGCGTCCTGCTGGGACTGGATGTGGTGCTGGCATTTGCCGGCGAGTTCGGCAACGTTGGCAAGGGCGGCTATACCATCAGCCACGCCATCGTCGCCACCGCGTTGTCCATCCCATGGCGTGCCTACACCCTGTTCCCGACCGCCGCGGTGATCGGTGCATTGCTCGGCCTGGGACAGCTGGCGGCATCCTCCGAGCTGACCGCGTTGCGCGCACTGGGCTTGTCACGGCGGCGCCTGAGCGCGTCCGTGGCGTTCTCGCTCACCTTGCTGACCCTGTTGATGGTGGTCAATGGCGAAACCCTCGCGCCCTGGGGTGAAGAGCGCGGCCAGTCGATCAGGAGCGTGCGCAATGCCGACATGGTGGTGGCCCAGTACAGCGGGCTGTGGGCGCGCGAGGGTGACATGTTCCTCAACGCCCGTACCGGCGAGCAGAAGATTCGCGATGGCGACAGCTGGCTGGAACTGCGCGGCGTGCGCCTGTTCCAGTTCGAGGACGACGGTCGCCTGCAATCGATCGCCAACGTCGATATCGCCGAGCATCGCCCCGGTGGCTGGTTGTTGCGCGGGGTGGAGCGCACCACGTTCGGGCCGAAGTCGGTCAACCGGACCAGGGTTGCCGAAGAACGCTGGGAGTCGCAGTTGGACGAAGCCGCGCTGGCCGCCAGCGTGACCAAGCCGCGCAACATGGGCAGCCTTGAATTGCGCGACAGCATCTCCTATCGCAAGCGCAACCGGCTGGACGCCGGCGAGTTCGAGGAAATCTACTGGGGCCGCTGGTTCTATCCGTTCAACGTGCTGGCGCTGTGCCTGGCCGCGATCCCGTTCGCGTTCGGCACCCTGCGTAGCGGCGGTTACGGCAAGCGTCTGTTCGTCGGCATCGTGTTCGCGCTGGGCTTCTTCATGCTGCAGCAGATGTTCTCGAAACTGGCGGGTGTGTATCGCTTCGACTACCGGATCGCCTATGCACTACCGCCGATAATCATGCTCGGGGTGTCCCTGCTGCTGTTCAGGCGGCGAAGCGGTTAGGCGGCGAAAAGGGGTCAGGGTGAAGTTTGCTGACCAAGGTCTGGAACGATCGAGGAGTCGTCGGCAGGAAATTCACCCTGATTCCTTTTCGTTTCGCAGCATCCGGGTGCTACTGAAGCGGTCATGCCAGGTCAGTCGGTCGCGGTCGAGCCAGGCCCACCAGAACCCGGCGCCGGCCAGACTCAACGAAAGGCTGCCGATGGCATAGCGCAGGCACAGGCAGCGCCATAGCGCGTTGCCGCCCACGCCTGCGGCAACCACCCGCATCCGCCACGGGCGCATGCCGATGGTCTGTCCGCCGCGTCGCCAGCTGATGACCGCGTAGGCGCCTGCGACGACCCACAACGCCGCGAATTCAAGCAGGCCCAGCCAGCCGCCACGCACCGCATCGCCATGGATCGCGGTGAATGCGCCGGCGGTCAGGAACCACAGCGCCAGCACCGGCAAGAAGTCGTAGGCCAACGCCAGCAGGCGCCAGCCAACCAAGGCGGGGGAGCGTTCGGTGGCGGCTTGGGGCTGTGGCATCTGCACAGAATACAGGCGACAGGAACGCCCCCCGGCGGCTACGCTGGTGGCATGCCGACCGCCGCGGACCGCCGCCAGTTCGCCCAATCGCTGCCGCCGCTTGCCGAGGCCGATGCGCTGGCAATCGAGCGATTCATCGATGCGATCTGGGCCGAACACGGCTTGGCGCCGGCGTCGCTGGCGGCCTACCGCAGCGACCTGCAAGGGCTGGCACGCTGGGCAAGCCGGCACGGCTCGACAGACGTGGCAGCGGCCAAACTGACGGAGCTCGACCGTTCTGCGTTATTCGACTATCTGACGATGCGCACCACCGCCGGCTACAGCGCGCGCAGCAATGCGCGGCTGCTGTCGTCGCTGCGTGCGTTCTTTTCGCATTGCGTGCGGCGCGGCGAGCGCCAGGACGATCCGGTCGCGCTGCTGCAGCCGCCGACGCTGCCACGTTTGCTGCCGAAGGCCTTGTCCGAGGCCCAGGTCGAGGCGCTGCTGGCGGCGCCCGACATCGTCACCCCCGAGGGCCTGCGCGATCGCGCGATGCTGGAGCTGATGTATGCCTGCGGGCTGCGGGTGAGCGAATTGGTGGAGTTGCCGGCGACCGCGCTGAACCTGCGCCAGGGCGCATTGCGGGTGCGCGGCAAGGGCGGCAAGGAGCGGCTGGTGCCGCTGGGCGAGGAATCCCAGTACTGGCTGCAGCGTTACCTGAATGAGGCCCGGTCGCCCCTGGTCAGGCGGTCGCGCGACGCGGCGGCCGCGGCGGCCCTGTTCATCGACGCCAAGTCGCGGCCGCTGACCCGGCAAGCGTTCTGGCGGCTGGTCAAACGCAGCGCGGTCCTGGCTGGCATCGATCCGGCGCGGATCAGCCCGCATGGCCTGCGCCACAGTTTTGCCACCCATCTGCTCAACCATGGCGCGGATCTGCGTGCGTTGCAGATGCTGCTTGGCCACAGCTCGCTGTCGACGACCCAGATCTACACCCTGGTGGCGCGCGAGCACCTGCGCAGTGTCCACGCCAGGCATCATCCGCGCGCCTGAACAGTCGACGTGCCCCGCCCGTCGTCGGCTGCGACCGCCAATCGGTGCATGCGACAATTCGCGGAACCGGCGGGCTTTTCAATGGTCCAACCCGCGCCCCAGCTAGTTCCGCCAATAAGGATTCCCGATGAAACGCATTGCCCTCGCCGCGCTGTTGAGCGCGATCAGCCTCAGCGCGTGCGCCCAGACGGCGACGCCTGCGCAGTCTGCCAAGTCGGGGGCCGTCGACGCCGCGAAGTCGACCGAACCAGTGGTGCTCGCCGGCACTCCCGACGCGCGTGTACGCAACGTGCTCAAGGAACTGAACCCGCGTATCGGCATCGACCGCATCGGCCCGGCGCCGTTTCCCGGGTTTCGCGAGGTCGTCGCCAGCGGCCAGGTCGTCTACGTCAGCGATGACGGCAAGTACCTGTTCCAGGGCGGCCTGCTCGACATCGCCCAGCGCAAGGACCTGAGCGAGGTGGCGATGGCCAAGGTCCGCGCCGACGTGCTCAAGACCCTGCCGGTCAGCGACCGCATCGTCTTCGCGCCCGCAGGCAAGCCCAAGCACACCGTGGTGGTGCTGACCGACATCGAGTGCGGCTACTGCCGCAAATTCCACAACGACATCGCCGAGTACACCAAGCGTGGCATCCAGGTCGAATACCTCGCGTTCCCGCGCGCCGGCATCGGCAGCCCCGACTACAAGAAAATGGTTTCGGTGTGGTGCGCCGACGACCGTCGCAAGGCCATGACCGATGCCAAGAATGATCGCGCGGTCGCGCCCAAGTCGTGCAATACGCCGGTGGACATGCAGCACGCCGCTGGTCTGCGCATGGGCCTGACCGGTACGCCGATGATCCTGACCACCAACGGCGAGATGCTCGGCGGCTACCTGCCTCCGGATGCGTTGCAGCAGCGGCTGGACCAGATCGACGCCGAACACGCTGCGACCAAGGGCGCCTGACCAACTGTCTGGCTGCCTGTCCAGGCGCGTGATCCCGCGTCCGCGCGGGGCAAAAGGCCGGCTTGGTGCCTACCTCGGCTACACTCTGCGGCCCGTTGCCACCAGTTCCCGGACATGATCGTCCTCGAGGGCGCCACTGCCCTGTCGCCGTTCCGGCGCGAACGCCTGCAATCGCGACTCAATGCCGTCGCTCCCGCGTTGCGCATCGTCGACAGTTGGCACGAGTACTGGGTCCAACCCGAGCCGGGACAGACGCCGGATCCAGGCGCGCTCATGCGCATCCTGCAAGCCGGGCACGCGCATGCCGCTGTCGGTTTGGGGGTAGTCACCCGCTACGTGGTGCCGCGGCTGGGCACGCTGTCGCCGTGGGCCAGCAAGGCTACAGAGCTGTTGCGTGGCGCCGCGCTTCGGGTGCAGCGGGTCGAGCGTGGCAACCGGATTGACCTGACCGGCTGGCCCGAAGACACCGATGCGCAGCTTGCGCTGGCCAAACTCCTGCACGATCCGATGACGCAGTCGTTGCTGGCCAGCCGAGAAGCCGGCGCGGCACTGTTCGATGCGTTGCCGCGTGGCGCGCTCGAAGTGGTGCCGCTTGCTGGGCTTGAAGCGGCCAACACGCGCCTCGGCCTGGCCTTGGCCCAGGATGAAATCGACTACCTGCGCGAGCGTTTCGGCGCGTTGGGCCGCGATCCGCACGACGTCGAACTGATGATGTTCGCGCAGGCCAATTCCGAGCACTGCCGGCACAAGATCTTCAACGCCAGCTGGACCATCGACGGGCGCGACATGCAGCACGCCGGCGCGCCGGTGACGCTGTTCGGCATGATCAAGAACACGCACGCGCATGCGCCCGAGCACACGTTGTCGGCCTACAGCGACAACGCCGCGGTGGTCGCAGGCTATGCCACGTCGCGCTTCCGCCCGGACCCACATACCCA
>JBBSTP010000094.1:0-7754 GCA_038235795.1 Lysobacterales bacterium
GGCCGCGCCGTCGAAGTCGCCGAACGCCACGACACGCCAGCCTGTGCCCCCGGTACCGAGGTAGGAATCGAACGTGCGCGTCGTACCATTCATTGCCCAATACGCCAGCGCCGTATCTCCCCGCAAGAACACGTCGGACCGCCCATCGCCGTTGACATCGTAAGGAACCCGACGCACGGTCGGGGGCAACGCCGGCTGGCCCAGCCGAAAGTTCGCGATAACCGGCATGGTCTGAAACAAGCTACGTACATTATCCGCAGTGTCCGCCACACCGGTGGGCGCGCCGTTGTAGACGATGGCAGGATTGGCGAAGTGACGTATGCCGTACTGGGCGCTGCCCTTTAGCCTGTAGGCCATTACCGTGTAGAAACCATCGGTGGCGGTCTGCCGATACCCGTAGGAATACGGATGCGCACCCGCCGAGGTGCTGTCCTCGATATTATGGGTTTGGCCCATGGAATGGCCGGTCTCATGCGCAAAGGTTTCTTCCCGGCAAAAGTAGCTCTTGCCATCCGTGGAATCCACGTCGGATCCATCCGCGACCACGGAGTAGGCAAACGCATCATCCGATGCAGACACGCTCGCCAAGTCTGCACCCACCAGCCATGCGATGCCGCAGCCGCCGTTCTCGGGTGTCTGGAAATTGCGCAACAACACGACCAGGTCCCCGTGATACTGCTCGCGTGCGCTGCGCAAGGCCTGCAGGGCTGGATCAACTGCTATGGAGCCGACGCCCGACTTGTACCCCGTGAGTTTGGACAGGGCATCCGAATTATCCGTGGCATCGGGGAAATCGACCGGCATCGCATGCGCAAGTCGCAGGCGCGCGGGAAGACCGCTGTTGGCATAGGCCTGGTTGGTGATTTCCACCAGGTTCGTCACCCGCGTGCGAATGGCCGATTCCCCGCCCCGCGCATTACTGATCCCGTTGGTAAAGCCCACCACGACGTCGACCACGGTGGTCGCATCAGCGAGCAGCGCTTCTTCCTTTACGAGCACGCCCGCTGCGGCTCCGCGCGCAAGACGTGGCGCGACCGCGGCCAGGGTGGCGAACCGGGGGGGGATCAGCATGTCGTCCGCGAGCCCGCGCGCAGGAGCCGCATCGGCGCCGGGTGGACTGCGCACCAGCCATCCGCCCCGGCTGTCAGTGGTCAGGCGGACCGTCCCGGTACGGGTCTGGATGCTACCGAACACGGCGTCGGCACCAAACGTGATCACGGCATCCTCGCCATTGGCACCCTTGCCGATGAAGGTCCAGTTGCCATCTTCGTGTTCCACATGACGGCTGTAACTCAGCGACAGTGGCGGACCATCCGGCATCGGAATGACCAGCTCGCCCCGCTTGATGGCGGCCAGCGCCTGGCCCTCCTTGAACTGAACCGGCGTCCAACGCTGATCGCCGGAACGATAAGAGCGCCGCGTGGCATCGACCGCGAGCACTCGCTCGCCGCCACCAGCAGTGCCAGAGCGGCGGCTGCCGGGGCCGGGAGCTGCCTGAGCCTCACCCGCACGCGTTGCGCTTGCACCGGCCGGGTCTGCGATGCGGTCTGCTGGCGCGCAGGACGCGGCGGCGGCGGCAACAAAGGCTGCCATCCACCAGGGAACATGCTTCATCATCAAGAGTGCGTCCGCAAACTAACGTGGTGAATTCCACGTGCGCAGGCTATACGGATTGAAAAGCGATCCTTGAGATGCAGGACACGATTCAGCGCACCGGAACGCCCGTCTTCACCTGAAGTTCACTAAAATCAACGCCGTCGGAAAGTTCCACCACGCTCAAGCCGTCCGGCGTCACGTCAAACACTCCAAGCTCCGTGATGATCCGATCCACCACGCCAACGCCGGTCAGCGGGAGCGTGCATTCCGGCAGGATTTTCGGCGAACCCGTCTTGGTGGTGTGCTCCATCAACACCACCACGCGCTTGACCCCGGCCACCAGGTCCATCGCGCCACCCATGCCCTTGACCATCTTGCCGGGCACCATCCAATTGGCCAGGTCGCCCGTGTCGGTGACTTCCATCGCGCCCAGGATCGCCAGGTCGATGTGGCCGCCGCGGATCATCGCGAACGAATCGTGGCTACCGAAGTAGCTGGCGCCCGGCATCGCAGTGACGGTCTGCTTGCCGGCATTGATCAGGTCGGCATCAAGTTCGTCCTCGGTCGGGAACGGGCCGATGCCGAGCAGGCCGTTTTCCGACTGCAGCCACACGTGCATGCCGTCGGGGATGTGATTGGCCACCATCGTCGGCAATCCAATCCCCAGGTTCACGTACGCACCATCGGAGAGTTCCTGCGCGGCGCGCTGCGCCATTTCATCGCGGGTCCAGGCCATCATTTTTCTCCCGAGGCGCGCACGGTGCGCTGCTCGATGCGTTTTTCCGGTGTTGCATTGACGACGATACGGTCCACATAAATGCCCGGCAGGTGCACCTGGTCCGGATCGATGTCGCCGATCTCGACCAGTTCCTCGACTTCGACGACGCAGGTCTTGCCCGCCATGGCGACGGCCGGGTTGAAGTTGCGCGCGGTCTTGCGGAACTGCAGGTTGCCGGCCTTGTCGGCCTTCCACGCTTTCACCAGCGAGACATCGGCCTTGAGTGCGGTCTCAAGCACGTACCAGCGCCCGTCGATTTCGCGGGTTTCCTTGCCCTCGGCGACAATCGTGCCGTAGCCGGTGGCGGTGAAGAACGCCGGAATGCCGGCGCCGCCGGCGCGCAGGCGCTCAGCGAGGGTGCCTTGGGGATTGAACTCCAGTTCCAGTTCACCCGCCAGGTATTGGCGCTCGAATTCCTTGTTCTCGCCCACGTACGACGAAATCATCTTCTTGATCTGGCGCGTGCCCAACAGCTGGCCGAGGCCGAAGCCGTCCACGCCGGCATTGTTGGAAATAACCGTAAGGCCTTTCACGCCGGAATCGCGCAGCGCCGCGATCAGCGCCTCTGGAATGCCGCACAGGCCGAAGCCCCCGACGGCAAGAGTCTGGCCATTTGCCACCAGCCCCGAGAGGGCGGCCTCGGCATCTTTGTAGTGCTTGCTCTTGGCATCAGCCACGGCATGCTCCTGTTGATTTGGACGCGTAAGTCGAAAGCCAAGTCTAACGGGTGCGCGAGGCGCGACTCACCGTACTTTCGGACAAGCCTGCGCCTACACCTGCAACATACGCATACGTCCGTTAAAATGTCGGGCTGGCCATTCCGGCCAAGCTGCAAGCACAGGATTCCGCGAACGATGAAGATTCTCGTCGGCTACAAGCGCGTGGTGGACTACAACGTCCGCATCCAGGTCAAGCCGGACGGCTCCGGGGTGGTTACTGACGGCGTCAAGCTGTCACCCAACCCGTTCGACGACATCGCCCTGGAAGAAGCGCTGCGCCTGCGCGACAAGGGCGTCGCCACCGAAGTGATCGTGGCCACCATTGCCCCCGCAGATGCGCAGGCGCATCTGCGCAACGGCCTGGCCATGGGGGCCAACCGGGCCATCCACGTGGTGGTGGACGGTCCGATCCATTCGCTCACCGCGGCGCGCACATTCTTGAAGCTGATCGAAAAAGAGCAGCCCGACCTGGTGATCCTGGGCAAGCAGGCGATCGACGACGATGCCAGCCAGACCGGCCAGATGCTCGCTACCTTGTGGGGTCGTCCGCAGGCGACCTTCGCCTCCAAGCTCGACATCGCCGATGGCAAGGCCACCGTCGTGCGCGAGGTCGATGCCGGCCTTGAGACGCTTGAAGTCGACCTGCCGGCGGTAGTCACCACCGACCTGCGCCTGAACGAGCCACGCTTCATCAAGCTGCCGGACATCATGAAGGCCAAAAGCAAGCCGATGGAGACCATCGCATTCGCCGACCTCGGCGTGGATGCCGGCGACACGCTCAAGACCATCCACTACGCAGCGCCTGCAAAGCGCGGCCGCGGAGTGATGGTGAAGGACGCGGCCGAACTCGTCGCCGCACTCAAGCAGAAGGGGTTGCTCTGATGTCAAACAACACGCAGGCCAAGGTCCTCATCGTCGCCGAACACATGGACGGCAAGCTCAACGCCGCCACTGCCAAGTGCGTGTCCGCAGGTCAGGCACTGAACGCGGAATCCATCGACATCGTGGTGCTGGCCGCGGACCCCGCCGCCGTCGCCGAGCAGGCCGCGCAGATTGCAGGCGTCGCCAAGGTGTTGACCGTCGCTAATGCGGCCAATGCAAATGCCATCGCCCAGGTATTGGCGCCCCAGGTGGCGCAGGTTGCTGCGGGTTATTCGCATGTATTCGGGCCGAGCACGACCTTCGGCAAGGACCTCATGCCCTGCGTCGCCGCGCTGCTCGGCGTCGCCCAGGTGTCCGATGTGATGTCTGTCGAAGGCACGCACACGTTCAAGCGTCCGATCTACGCCGGCAATGCGATCATCACTGTCGAAGCGCCGGCCGATCACACCGTGGTCGCCACCGTGCGCGCGGCCTCGTGGCCGGAAGCAGCGCGGGGCGGGAGCGCCCCCGTGGAAGCAGTCGAGGTCGATGCCACCCTGCCATCGCATACGCGCTTTATTGGTCTTGCTGCGGGTTCGACCGACCGCCCCGACCTGCAGAGTGCCAAGCGCGTCGTGTCAGGTGGACGTGGCGTGGGTTCGGAAGAGAATTTCAAGATCATCTACGACTTCGCCGATAAACTGGGCGCTGCAGTCGGCGCCTCGCGCGCTGCAGTGGATGCCGGCTACGTGCCAAACGAACTGCAGGTCGGCCAGACCGGCAAGATCATCGCCCCGGAACTCTACGTCGCGATCGGCATCAGCGGCGCGATCCAGCACCTGACCGGGATCAAGGATGCCGGCACCATTGTCGCGATCAACAAGGACGGCGACGCGCCGATCTTCGAGATCGCAGATATCGGTCTGGTGGGTGACCTGTTCACGGTGTTGCCGGAGTTGCAGGCGGCGTTGTGATTCCGAAAGACGACGGCACCAAACCACACGTCATGGTGGTCTTCGGGACACGTCCGGAAGCCATCAAAATGGCTCCCGTCGTGCTCGCCTTGGCCGCGCGCGGGGACATTCGCGTTACTGTCACTGTCACCGCACAGCATCGACAGATGCTCGATCAAGTCCTCGCACTGTTTGATATTTCACCGGACCACGATCTGGATATCATGCAACCCGGGCAATCGCTGCCGGAGCTGTTCTCGCGGATTCTGGGCGCGGTATCGGCGCTGCTTGAGGGGAATGCGCCTGATCTGGTGCTGGTCCACGGCGATACCAGCACTACACTGGCGGCCGCACTCGCCGCGTTCTACGCCCGGGTCCCGGTGGGTCATGTGGAGGCTGGGTTACGCACCGGCGATTTGTCGGCCCCATGGCCGGAAGAGGCCAACCGACGATTGACCGCTCCGCTGGCGTCCATGCACTTCGCCCCCACCGCGCGGGCGCGTGACAATCTGTTGATCGAGGGCACTGATCCGGCGGACGTGCACGTGACCGGCAACACGGTGATTGACGCGCTGCTGCAGGTGGTCCACCGCATTCAGAGCAACGCAGCCCTGCAATCCATGCTGGAAAGCCGGTTCCCGTTCCTGGATCCGGGCAAAAAACTGATCCTCGTCACCGGGCACCGGCGGGAGAATTTCGGCGACGGCATGCAACAGATATGCCAAGCGCTGAAGACGTTGGGGGAAAGGGAGGACGTACAGGTCGTCTATCCCGCTCACTTGAACCCGAATGTTCAGGAGCCCGTGCATCGGTTACTCGGCTCGGCGGTGAACGTGTACCTCCTGGGCCCACAGGATTATCTTCCTTTCGTGTACCTGATGATGCGGGCCCATCTGATCCTGACCGATTCTGGCGGCGTCCAGGAAGAAGCCCCTTCGCTGGGAAAGCCGGTGCTGGTGATGAGGGATACCACGGAACGTCCCGAGGCAATCGAGGCCGGCACCGTGCGCCTGGTTGGCACCTGCGCTGAAGTGATCCTCGACGAAACATTGCGTTTGCTGGACGACGATCAGGCCTATGCCTCGATGTCCATGGCGCATAACCCGTATGGCGACGGAAACGCGGCTGAGCGCATCTCGCAGGCCGTTGGCGCATGGCTCTTGAACAGGAGTGGCAAACAGGAACGCGTGGAGGCCGTGGCGACGGGTCTGCCCCTACGCTAGACTTGGGGCCACTTTTTACGGTCCGGGGCGCCTAAGCTCCGGCATTCGGCCCCCAGAGTAAAACCCCCACATGAAGACTCTCCTGCTCCCCGTTGTTCTCACCCTTGTCCTTTCCGCCTGCAATCCGCAGGAACCGGTCGCCTCTGCGAGTGACCCCGTGCCGGCGGCCGGCGCATCGGCAGAGACTGCTGCCGGGATCGCGCCGTTGAATATCGTGAACTGGGGCCAGCGATCCACGCCGGCCGGCGTCCCCTTCAACGTCCAGGCAGACGGCCACTCCGGCGTCTCATTCGAACTGAACCACAAGGCCCCGCCCGCCGACGTCGTGATGAGTTTTGACGGCAAGCCTCTGACCGGCGTTGTAGTAAGTGGCGTGATCGTCACTGCAACCATCCCGCCCGAGTATCTGGCCAAGCCGGGTAGCTACCCGGTGGTCATGGAGCTGCAGCCTGCGGGAACCCGCGTCGAAGCAGGTAATTTCGAAGTCGTCAAGCCGTAACGCACCGACTCCAGAGACCCACACGGATTACCGTTTTCCAGGAGCGCTGGCGTTGAGCAAGATGGTTCCGATCAACGACCTTGCGCGTTATGCCGACGAGGTCAGCGGGCGGCTTTGCGGCAAAGCAGCCCAGGTCCTGAAGAGTGGGTATTACGTCCTGGGGCCCAACGTCCGGGAATTCGAGGAGCACTTCGCAACCTATTGCGGCGTGCCCCATTGCATTGGTGTAGGCAACGGCACGGACGCACTCGAAATTGCGCTCCGTGCAGTGGGTGTCCAGCCAGGCGATCGCGTGTTGGTCGCCGCCAATGCGGCCATGTACGGCACCTCCGCCGTCTTGGCGGTGGGCGCAGAGCCGGTGTTCGTGGATGTTTCCGCGGCGGGCGCGCACCTTGAGCCCGACGCGATCGAAGCTGTGCTGCAAACGCTTGAAGCTGCGCCTGCCGCCGTGATCGTCACCCATCTGTATGGACGCCTGGCGCCCATGCAGGCGCTCGTTCAACTGTGCAGGAGCAGGGGCATCGCGGTGATCGAAGATTGCGCGCAGGCCCACGGCGCGACCGGACCGGACGGGGCCAAAGCCGGCAGCTATGGCGATGCCGCAACCTTCAGCTTCTATCCCACGAAGAACCTGGGCGCCGTGGGCGACGGCGGCGCGGTCACCTGCACTAACGACGACATCGCCGCGCGTGCAAGGCAGCTGCGGCAATACGGATGGTCCAGCAAGTACACCAATGAGCTCCCAGGCGGCCGCAACTCGCGCTTGGACGAACTCCAGGCGGCCTTCCTGCTCAGCCTGCTTGCGGACCTGGATCGACGAAACGACATGCGCCGGGCTATCGCCAACCGCTATTCCCGGGAGATCGTGCACCCGGAGATTGCGGTGCCGGCTGCGGCGGGCGCGGAATTCGTGGCTCACCTCTACGTGGTTCGCTCCAAACAACGCGAGGTGCTGGCGACCCACCTTCGGGACAGCGGAATCAGCAGCGAAGTGCACTACCCGCTGCCTGATCACCTCCAGCCTTGCCATCAAGGCCGCTTCGCCCATTACGTGCTGCCGGAAACACGGGCGTGGTGTGACGAGGCATTGACGCTTCCGTGTTTCCCGGAGCTCACGGCGGAGGA
>JBBSTP010000095.1:0-7738 GCA_038235795.1 Lysobacterales bacterium
CACTCATGGTGCACCGACTTCGCGGCGGAGTTGGGCGCATCCACCTTGGTGAGCTTGCCGGCCGCTCCTGCGCATCCTGCGACCGAAGGGAGTGCAGAGCCGCCCGCGGCACTCGCACATCCCTGTGCGTCGTCCTTGCCCCTCAGGTACAGCTCGTCGTTCCAGAAGGCAATCGTGCGGCTGACGAAATCGCGCTCGAAGCCCTTGCTGTCGTCATGTTGCGCGGCGATGTACATGTCGCCGGGCTGGCCGGTGTAAACGTTGGTCGCGCTGGCCATCGGGGTGCCGCGCGTCCATTGCTTGACGATGTTCGGATAGCCCGAGCTGGTCATGCTGCCCGGGCCGAAATCGGTATAGACATAGACGTTGTCGGCATCGATCCAGCCCAAGCCGCCCTTGGCTTCGGGACGGAAAAAGCCGTCAGCCACCCATTGCCGGGACGGCAGGTCGAATTCACGGGTGACGTCGGCATCGGCGCCGCCGCGCGACAGCGCGATCAGGCCGCGCGCGTAACTCTCGTTTTGCAGCCGCGGCTTCAGGCAATCGGCGCCATGCCAGACCCAGTTTTCGTTCTCGGCCTTGTTCAGCGCGTCGAGGTCGATGATGGTGTCCCATTTCGGGTCGGCCTTGCGGTACTCGGCCAAGGTGGTGCGCCGCCACAGGCCACGCTCGTGCTGCTTGTCCTTCCAGAAGTTGTAGTAGTAGTCGCCGATCTTCTGCACGGCGGGGATCTTGGCGTCGGAATCCATGATCGCGCGGATCGCGGTTTCCATCTGCTTGAATTCCGGGGTGCCGGCCAGCTCCGCCTCGGTCTTGGCGTTGCGCGCCTTGACCCAGTCCATCGAACGCTCAGCGGTCACATCCTCAAGCCAGGCATACGGATCATCGCCGGGCGCGGACTGCGCCGACGCCGCGCCGGCAATGGCGAGGCCGGCCGCCACGCTCATGATGTGGCAGGCATTGTAGAGGTGGGACATGGCAGCGCTCCGGGCATGAAAGGCACGAACAGGGAAACCCGGAACGCTAGCACAGCGCCTTTCAGGCAGCGTCGCTCAGGCCGCGCGCGGCAGCTTGGTCGCACGCCGGACGCGACCCCGACGCAGGGCCTGCACCGGTCGCCGGCGCGGCAGCCGCAACGCCACCCGCGGCAGCGGAAACCGGCGCAGGCTCCACCAGGCCGCCAGCGGCATCCCCACCAGCCACATCGGCAACCAGCCGAGCATGTCGGTGCTGCCGCGCGCGGCCGGAATCAGCAGGACAGCGATCGTGCCGACGATCACCAGCTGCCGCAGCAGGCGATCCAGTGCGGCATGCGAATCGGAATGGGCGAACAGGTTCTGGTTCATGGCGGCGCTCCGTGATGGATGGCGCCAGATTGGGATGCCCGGTTCTCAAGGGCTGCGACTCACGGGCTGCGACGCCGCCGTACGCGACGCGAGAAACGCCTCAGTATCCCGCGATATCGAGCGCTTTCTCGGCTTCCCTGCGGCCGACATCGATCAATTCCGCGGCGCGCCAGAACTCATAAAACTGACAAGCGTCGCGGGGGATGCGGATGACCAGTTCCGGGGGATCCAGCGCCATCTGCACCCGCGCGATCTGCCCCTGCATGATGTCGACCGAGCGCCCCATCACCTCGGTCATGGTCATGCTGGGTTCGTCTTCTTCGCTGCCGCGCACGCGATCCAGTTGCCGTGCCATCCACCGTCCCAGCGCGGAGTGTTCCGGTTCGTTCGCGTTCTCGCCTGGCCGTGCTGGCTGGCCCGAGGGTCGCTCCGGCCAGCCATGCATGTCGATCGCGATCAGCCGGTGCGCGTCCGAAAGACGTGTCGCGGCGATCGGCAGCGGCGCCAGCAGACCACCATCCACCAGATCCCGGCCATTCACGTTGCCCGGGGTGAACACCCCCGGGAAGGCGAACGAGGCGCGCAACGCCTGCCATAGCGGCCCACTGCGCAGCCAGACTTCACGTTGGCGCAGCAGGTCGACGGCCACGGCCACGAAATCGATGGGAAGTGTCTCGATCAACGGATCGCCGACCACTTCGCGCATGGCATCGACCAGGCGATCGCCACGCACCAGCCCGTCCTGTTCGAAGGCGGGTTGCGCCAGCAGGCGCAGGAACTCGCCGCGGGACATCCCCGCAAGCCGCGCGCTGAACTCCCCCAATTTCCCGGCCGCGAACACGCCGCCGATCAGTGCACCGCTGGACGATCCGGCCACTGCCACGATGTTCATGCCACGCGCCTGCAGTGCCTCGATCACACCGATCTGCGCCAGGCCGCGCGCACCGCCAGCTCCCAGCGCAAGGGCGATCGGTTCGCCGCTGGCGATCCTGGGAGCGTGGGCAGCAGCCATGTCAGTCCTGGTAGTTGCCAAGGGCCAATTGCAGCAGGGTCCGCGCCTGGTCGCGCAGCGCGCGCGGCTCGACGATCTCCGCATCGCTACCGTAGTGCAGCACGTCCATCAGCAACTCGCGCGGCACCGAATACGGCACCTTCAATTCGTAGCGCCCATCGGGCAGGAAACGGCCCTGCTGCTGCGAATGCCAATGTTCGTCGGCGACCCAGCGCGCGGCCTTGGCGCTGAACAGGATCGTCGCCCAGGCCTTGGGCGCACCGGAAAAAATGCCGTAACTGCCGGCCAGGTGCGCATTGAGGTCGGCGTCCGGCACGTCATCGGCCTTGCCATCGAGCATGCGCGCGGCGGTCACCCGGTCGATTGAAAAGCTCCGCAGCGCCTTGCGGTTTTCGTCCCAGGCATCGAGGTACCAGTTGTCGCGGTAATGGGTCAGCCGCTGTGGCGACGCCGTGCGCCGGGTCTTTTCGTCGGTGGAACGCGCGCGATAGTCGAACGCGATTCGCCGCCGTTCGAGCACCGAGGAGGCCACCAGCCGGAACGCGTGCTCATCCATGTTGCGCAGCCGATGCGGCAATACCCGCACCCGTTCCACCGGCCAGGTCTTGCCGCCGGAGTGCGCATCCAGCAGTTTTTCCACGCGCTGCTGCAGCGGCGCCAGCGCGCTCGACAACATTCCCCCGCTGCTGCGCGAGAGTAGCTGCTGCGCCGCCAGCAGTGCGTGCAACTCCTCGGAGTTGAGCCACAGGCCTGGAAGCTCGAAGCGCTCTGACTCCAGTTTGTCGTAGCTGAAGCCGGCCTCGCCATCGCCGGTAAGCGGCGCCATCAGCCCGTCGCGAAGGAACGCGAGGTCGCGGTAGACGGTCGCACGCGAGCATCCCAGTTCGTCGATCAGCCGGGCCACGGTCACTGGCCGGCGCGCGGCCTGCAGCACCCGGTGCATGGCGATGATGCGTTCATAACGGTCCATGCCGCCAAGTGTGCCGGATGCCCGCCGCTTCGGCGAGCGGCCCGCGTCGGAAGGATGCTGTGGGACGCAGCGTCTGATGACGCGTGCATCCGTACGCCAGGCCTGCTCGTAACTTCCCACAGCCTTCGCGCGAATGACTGCATGCTGGGCAGATGGCGGCATCCCTCGCCATGGCTCTCTATGAACAGGATTCCGCATGGATCACGACGCGAACCCGCAGGACCACCACACGGTGTTGGCCAACACTGGTGCGCTCAAGCTCCGCTGCTGCTGAGGCCGGCCAGTGTCTCGCGGCAAACTACTGCTCCTGCTCGTCGTCGTTGGCGTCGCGCTGGCCGTGTATTTCGGCGGCGGCGCCGAGTACCTGACGCTAGCCAAGCTGCAGGCGCTGCTGGGGCAGGCACGCAGCCAGGTGGATACACATCCGCTTGGCGCGGCGCTGGCGTTCGCCGGCCTGTACATCGTGGCCACCGCGCTGTCCCTGCCCGGCGCGACCCTGCTGACCCTGTTCGCCGGCGCGGTGTTCGGGCTGTGGCGTGGCGTGCTGATCGCCTCGTTCTCGGCCAGCATCGGCGCCACCCTCGCCATGCTGGTCTCGCGCTATCTGTTGCGCGACAGCGTGCGCGCGCGCTTTGGCCAGCGAATCAAGCGTATCGACGCCGGCATCGAGCGCGAAGGTGGTTTCTATCTGTTCGCGCTGCGATTGGTGCCGCTGTTCCCGTTCTTCGTCATCAACCTGGTGATGGGCCTGACCGCGATCCGCGCCTGGACCTTCTACTGGGTCAGCCAGCTGGGCATGCTCGCCGGCACGATCGTCTACGTGAATGCCGGGCGCGAGCTCGGCCAGCTCGAATCGCTGTCCGGAATCCTCAGCTGGCGCCTGGTGCTGGCATTTGTAGCGTTGGGCCTGATGCCGTTGATTGCCCGCAAGTTCCTAGACGGCTGGCGGGCGCACCGCGTGTACAAGGACTGGAACAAGCCGAAAACGTTCGACCAGAACCTCGTCGTGATCGGTGCTGGTGCCGCCGGCCTGGTGACCAGTTATATCGCCGCCACCGTGCGCGGCAAGGTCACGCTGATCGAGAAGGCCGAAATGGGGGGTGACTGCCTCAACCGCGGCTGCGTGCCGTCCAAGGCCCTGATCCGCGCCGCACGCGCGGCTAACGAAGCGCGCGACGGCGGACGCTTCGGTGTGGACACGGGCAAGGTCGAGGTCGACTTCGGCAAGGTCATGGCGCACGTGCGCGATGCGATCTGCACCATCGCCCCGCACGACTCACCGGAGCGCTACCGCCAGCTCCGCGTCGAGGTGATCCGGGGCGAAGCCATGATCGTCTCGCCGTGGGAGGTCGAGGTCGACGGCAAGACCGTGACCACTCGCAACATCGTGATCGCCGCCGGCGGTCGACCAACGGTGCCGAACATTCCGGGACTGGACCAAGTGGAGTTCCTGACCTCGGACACGATCTGGAATCTGCGGGCATTGCCGAAGCGTCTGGTGATCCTCGGCGGCGGGCCAATCGGCTGTGAACTGGCGCAGGCCTTCGCGCGCCTTGGCAGCGAAGTGAGCCTCGTCGAGATGGGCAAACAGTTGCTAGGGCACGAGGACCCCGACGTTGCGGACGTGGTGAAGATGGCGCTGGAACGTGATGGCGTCGATGTTCGGCTGGGGCACAAGGCGATCGAAGTGAAGGCAGGCGACGCGCCGGCATTGATCGTTGAGCAAGGCGGGGATAAATCCAGCATCGCGTTTGACGCCCTGCTGGTCGCGATCGGCCGCAGCGCCAATGTCGAGGGCTATGGTGTCGACAAGCTCGATCTCGGCCTGCGCAGTAACCAGACCATCGAGACGGACGAGTTCCTGCGCACCCGGTTCCCCAACATCTACTGCGTCGGCGACGTGACCGGTCCGTACCAGCTGACCCATGCCGCCGCGCATCAGGCCTGGCACGCCGCGGTAAATGCGCTGTTCGGCGGCATCAAGTCGTTCCGCGCCGATTACAGCGTGCTGCCGGCCTGCATCTTCACCGAGCCCGAGGCCGCTCGCGTGGGCCTGAGCGAGGCGGAGGCGAAGGAGCAAGGCATCGGGGTCGAGGTGGTGAAGTACGACATGTCGGAACTGGATCGCGCGGTCGCCGAAGCCGCAACCGCCGGTTTCGTCAAGGTGCTGGTCGCGCCGGGCAAGGACAGGATCCTCGGCGCGAGCGTCGTCAGCGAACGCGCCGGCGAGTTGATCGCGGTCTTCGCGCTGGCAATGAAACAGGGCATCGGGCTGGACAAGATCCTGGCCACGGTGTTTGCCTATCCGACCTTCGCCGAAGCAGTGAAGTCCGTGGCCGGCGAGCGCCGCAAGCGCCACCAGCCCGAAAAACTGTTGCGGCTCGCCGAGCGCTACCACCGCTGGAACCGGGGAGGCGGACAATGATGCGGGAAAGCCGCGGAGTGGTAACAATCAGCAAGGTCGAGCAGGGACAATGGGTGGCGCCGCAATACGATGTCGCTGCGGACTACCGGCGCGTGGTCGGCACCGCGCCGCGCCGCATCACCGGCATCGCAGTCGCCGTGGACACCGACAACATGGGGAAATCAACCATCAGCTACTTTGGCGACATCCGCTTCACGGCCATGGGCACGACGCCATGAATGCCGTCCTCGCCGCACCGACGCGTTCATTCGCGCGCACGCTTGACCGTCATGACGTTTCGCTTGAACGCACGCCGCTGGAAATCCTGCAGGTCAACCTGACCGCGCGCTGCAATCTCGCGTGCACGCATTGCCATGTCGAATCCGGGCCGAAGCGTGTCGAGGCGCTGGATGCCCGCGGTATCGGGCGACTGATCGAGCTGATGGACACCGCGCCGGCGCTGCATACGCTGGACCTCACCGGTGGCGCGCCCGAGCTGCATCCACAATTCCGCGAACTGGTCCGCGCAGGCCGCGCGCGCGGGCTCAAGGTCATCGACCGCTGCAACCTCACGATATTGTCCGAGCCCGGCCAGGAAGACACTGCAGCGTTCCTCGCTGTGCAAGACGTGGCGATCGTGGCTTCGCTTCCCTGTTACACGCCGGAAAACGTCAACAAGCAGCGCGGCAAGGGCGTGTTCGGCGGCAGCATTGATGCCTTGCAGAAACTCAATGCGCTTGGCTACGGCCAGCCTGACAGCGGCCTGGAACTGGACCTGGTCTACAACCCGATCGGCGCCAGGTTGCCGCCAGCACAGGCGTCGCTGGAGGACGACTACCGCCAGCGCCTGCATGACGACTTCGGGATCGAATTCAACAACCTGTTCACGATCACCAATATGCCGATCAAGCGCTTCCTGCACGAGCTCGAACGCGACGGCGAACTCGACGCGTACATGCAGCTGCTGATCGACAACTTCAACCCACGCGCCGCGCTCGGCGTGATGTGCCGAAACCTGGTCTCGGTCGGCTGGGATGGCGGCCTGTATGACTGCGACTTCAACCAGATGCTGGGGATCCAGCTCGGCCACGCGCGCACCACGCTGTGGGACATTGCGCGTCTGGACGAAATCGATTCGCGCTCAATCGCCTTCGCCCAGCATTGCTACGGCTGCACCGCCGGTGCCGGCAGCAGTTGCGGCGGCAGCCTGGCCTGATCGGATGCACGCGCAAGACAGCAGCCATCCGTTGAGTGGCAGGGTGTCGATTGCAGGCTTGTCGATCGTGATCCCGGTAGGTCCGGGCGATGCCGCCTGGCGCGAACTGGTCGAACAGCTATCGCAGCTCGCATCGCTCCCGCAGCTGTTACTGGTATTTGCCGATGGCGATCCCCAATCCTCGGATGTGCCGGACCAGTGCGTGGTGCTATCGGCGCCGGCCGGCCGAGCGCACCAGCTGAATGCCGGGATAGCCGCTGCTGATGGGCAATGGCTGTGGCTGCTGCATGCGGATTCACGCCTGCAGCCGGATACCTGGCCGGCATTGCGTGAGTACCTCGCAACCACGCCGCGTGCACTGGGTTGGTTTTGGCTGGCGTTCGCCAGTGATGGCCCTTGGCCGATGGCAATCAATGCATTCGGCGCCAACCTGCGCGCACGCTGGCTGGGCCTGCCATTCGGCGATCAGGGCTTTGTCCTGCATCGCGATGATGCCTCGCGGCTGGGGCCGTTCGACCCGGCACTGGCATTCGGCGAAGACCACGCCATGGTCTGGCGCGCACGTCGCATCGGGCTGCCATTTCAGCGCATCGATGGAACGCTTACGACGAGCGCGCGCAAATATGCGGACCAGGGTTGGTTGCGCACCACGCTGCGGCACATTCGACTCACAGCCAGGCAAGCACGGCAGGGATCGCAACGGCCGTGACCCTGCGCCTCGGTATCGCGATCCTGGTCAAGACACCCGGGCATTCGCCATTGAAGACGCGTCTGGCCGCCGGCATTGGCC
>JBBSTP010000096.1:0-7721 GCA_038235795.1 Lysobacterales bacterium
ATCGCCAACGTGACCGGACGCGACCTGGTCGGGTTCGTCGAGGAAGCCAAGCTGAAGATCGCCGGCGCAGTGAAGTTGCCGACCGGCTACCGCATCACCTGGGGCGGCCAGTTCGAGAACCAGCAGCGCGCCGCCGCACGCTTGACGCTGGTGGTTCCGCTGTCGATCGGGCTGATCTTCCTGATTCTCTTTTCGACGTTCGGGTCGGTCCGGCAATCCTTGCTGGTGCTGAGCAACATTCCGTTTGCATTGGTGGGCGGCATCGTGGCGCTATGGGTCACGGGCGAGTACCTGTCGGTGCCGGCGTCGGTGGGCTTCATTGCGCTGCTGGGTATCGCGGTGTTGAACGGTGTGGTGCTGGTGAGCTATTTCAACCAGTTGCACGCCGAAGGTTATGACCTGCTGACCTGCGTCACCCAGGGCGCAAGGCGGCGATTGCGCCCGGTGATGATGACCGCCTCGATCACCGCGTTCGGCCTGGTGCCGTTGCTGTTCGCCACCGGCCCGGGCTCGGAGATACAGCGCCCGCTCGCCATCGTCGTCATCGGCGGATTGGTCACCGCCACCGCGCTGACCTTGATCCTGCTGCCCATCCTTTACCTGCGCTTCGCACACGCCAAATCGGAGGCGCGTCATGTCTAAGTATTGTTTCTCGTTGATCTGTGACCCGGGTGTCGAGGAAAAGCTCCTCGACGCGTTGTTGACCACGTTCGACGACGAGGTGTTCACCAGCACGCCGATCTTCAGCCACGGCACCGCGCACGGTCGCTTGAGCGCGGGCGAGCAAGTGATGGGTCGCAGCCGTTCGGTGTTCGTGCAGATCATCGTCACTGCCGAAGAATCCACCGCGTTCAAGGAATTGTTGCGGCGCGACTTCGCCGGCACCGGCATCCGTTTCTGGATGACGGCGCTGGCGGCCGAAGGAGAAATCGCATGAGGGTTTGGATCATCGCCGCGCTCATGGCATTTGCGCCGGTGCTGTACGCCGAGGAACTGGTCGTCGCGGCGCCTCCGGGACTGCCGCCGACCGAGCTGGTGCAGACCTGGTTACAGCAGGATCCTTCGGTTCAAGAAGAGGTCGCCGGCCTGCAAGCCGCCCGCCATACCGCTGGAATGCTCAAGGCATCCCCGTATGAGTTCATCGCCAAGTTGTCGTCGCAACAACGTCGTTATGACACTGGCGGTGCGACCTCGAACGAGTGGGCCGCGCAGCTGGACCGCACCGTGCGCCTGCCGGGCAAGCGATCCATTGACCGTCGGCTGGGCAACACGGAAATCGAGCTGGCCGAAGCGCGCGTCGGGGAAGCCATCCATGAGGCGGCGCGTGACTTCGTCGGCTTGTGGATGGATTGGCAGGGCGCCGTGCGCGCCCGTGCGCTGATGCAGGAACAGGCCGCCTTTGGTGAGGAGAGCGTGCGAGTGGTGGGCTTGCGCCGGCGCGCCGGTGATGCCGCCACATTGGAGGTGAACGTGATCGAGGCTGATGCCGCCGAGATCCGCCGTCAGCTCAGTCTGGCGATGTCCGATGAGGAGAAGGCGCTGGCGAAACTGCAGATCCGTTTTCCCGGGGCCGAAGGCGCTGCGCTGGCGCTTGCCGATCCGCAGGCCGTCACCCAGGCCGAGACGGTCTGGAAAGCACGCATCCTGAGCACAAGTGACCCACTCAAGATCGCGCAGGTGCAGCTCGAGAAGGCCGAGCTCGCGGCGTCACGCGCACGGGCGGACAGGATTCCGGACCCGACCTTTGGCGTGTATACCGCTTCGGAGGTGTTCTCCAACGAGAAGATCATCGGCGTCAATGTGACGATTCCGATTCCGGGGCGTCACCGCAGCCAGAAGCTGGGCCAGGCACTGAGCCAGGTCGACATGGCGCGGGCGGCGCGGGATCGCCAGCAACGGCTGCTCGAGATCGAAGTCGCGCAGGCTTACAGCGATGCGACCGGAAGCTTTGATCGCTGGCACCTTGCCGAACAGAGCGCGACCAAGACGCACGAGAACGCCCGCCTGACCCAGCGCGCCTACTCGCTGGGCGAAGTCGACCTGCAGACGTTGTTGTTGGCGCGTCGACAGGCGGTGGAAGCGGCGGATTCGGCGCTCGATGCGCGGGTGCTGGCCTTGCGTTCCTACTACACACTGCTGGTTGATGCCCACCTCGTCTGGGGGCTCGAGCACGAGTGATGCCTTATCTTTCTGACATCCGTTCGCCTCGTTGCCTCGACCTGCGCATGCACACCACGTTTCTACTGGAGATCAGCCTGTGACTACCGACGTTGCAACGCTCGAACCCGGCACCAGCCGGACCGCCCGTTTGCTGGTCTTGATGACTCGAGAGCGCTGGATCGAGGTCGGCCGGATCGTGCTGACCGGCGTCATCGCGCTGCTGTATTGGCGCCAGATGGTACCGGTGCAGGTGCTGTGGGTCGCGGTTGCGATCGGGCTGTACCCGCTGGTCAAGACCGGACTGCACGACCTGGTCCGCGAACGCAAGATCGGCACCGAGATCTTCGTCACCATCGCCACGCTGGTCGCGGTACTCGGCGGCGAGACCGTGGCCGGCGCGGTGTTGATGGTGATCATCCTGTTCGCGGAATTCATTGCCGGCCTGAATACCGACCGGGCCCGGGCGTCGATCAAGTCGCTGATCGGTTCCGTGCCTCAGGTGGCATTGGTGCGTGCCAATGGCACCGAGCGTTCGGTGCCCATTGCCGAGTTGCGTGCCGGCGATGTGGTGCTGGTGCGCGCGGGCGAGAAGATTCCGGTCGACGGCACCGTCGTTGGCGGTGCCGGATCGGTGAATGAGGCGCCGATCACCGGTGAGAGCGTGCCGGTCGACAAGGACAAGGATGCCGCCGTGTTCGCGGGAACCGTGGTGGATTCGGGCGCGCTGGATATCCGCACCGAAAAGGTGGGCGGCGACACTACATTTTCGCGGATCATCGCGCTGGTCGAGACCGCCGAATCCGAACAGGCGCCGGTGCAGAAACTCGCCGACAAGGTCGCGGCGTGGCTGATCCCGATCGTCTTCGTGTTCCTGATCGCGGTGTACTGGTACACGCGCGATATCCGCATGATCGTCACCCTGCTGATCTTCACTTCACCAGCGGAACTCGGTCTGGCGACACCGCTGGTAATGATCGCGGCGATCGCACGCGCGGCGCGCAGCGGCATCCTGATCAAGGGCGGCGTCTATCTGGAATCGTTGGCGAAAGTGGACGTGATGGTATTCGACAAGACCGGTACCTTGACCGCGAACAAGCCCGAAGTTGTGCGGGTGGAGATTCGAGACCCGGCATTCACCGAGAACGAGTTGCTGCGACTGGCCGCGGCCGCGGACCGTCGTTCGGCTCACCCGTTAGCGAAGGCGGTGGTCGAGTACGCGGCGCAAACCAAGATCGACGTGCCCGAGCCTGACCAGTACGAGCAGATCCAGGCACGCGGGGTAAAAACGGTGGTGGCGGGCCGTGCCGTGCTGGTGGGCAACCCGGCGCTGCTGACCGAGCACGGCGTCGAGATCACGTCAGCGGTGGAGGCCAGCGGCCAGACGCCTGTGCATGTCGCCGTCGACGGTCGCTTCGCGGGTGTGATCTATATCGCCGACTCGTTGCGTCCCGGTGCGCGCGAGGCACTCGAAAAGCTCAAGGCCGGCGGCGTCAAGCGCATCGTGATGCTGACCGGCGACAACGCAGCCACTGCGCAGGTGGTCGCGGAAGGGCTCGCCATCGATGAGATTCGCGCGGACCTGATGCCCGAGGACAAGGTCAAGGCGATCGCCGAATTCCAGAAGCAAGGCTTTCGCGTGGCCATGATCGGCGATGGCGTGAACGACGCACCGGCGCTTGCGCAGGCCGACGTGGGTATCGCAATGGGCGGCGGTGGCACGCAGGCGGCGCTGGAGGCGGCGGACATCGCCTTGATGACGGACGACCTGGCCAAGATCGTCGGCGCTCGTTCCATTGCCCGTCGTGCCTACCGCACGATCCAGGAGAACCTGTTCGTCGGCGTTGGCGTCGTGCATGTGTTGGGGATCACCGCCGCGTTGCTCGGCTGGATCGGCCCCATTCAAGCCGCGTTCCTGCACCTGGGGCCGGACATTCTTGTGTTCGTGAACTCGGTCAAGTTGCTGCGCGTGCGGATCGACGATCTGCCCCGGCCCGACGCGACAGTATGAGCCGTTGACATGTTGCGCTCAGGACCTGGCGGGCACGAGTCCCGACTGACCCACGACCTGTCTGCCGTCGGCCTGCACGGCAAATACCTCCCATTCCCCTCAGCGGAGCCATCGATGTCCCCAGGATTTACTGCCATCCCCACGCGCGTGCGCGCCTTGCTGTCGCAACGCTGGCTGGTCGCCTCGCTGCTGCTGCTCGCGGCGTTCTCCGCGGCCGCCCACGGCGTCACCGGCGACGATGCGTCCTTCCTGCAGAAGACATCCGGCCCGCACCCGATCCTGTTCGCCTATCTCGGCGCCAAGCACATGGTGACCGGTTACGACCATCTGCTGTTCCTGTTCGGCGTGATTTTCTTCCTGTATCGCATGCGCGAAGTGGGCGCCTACGTCACTCTGTTCGCGATCGGCCACAGCGTCACGCTGCTGTACGGTGTGCTCGGCGGCGTCCACGTCAACCCCTACCTGGTCGACGCGATCATCGGGTTTTCGGTGGTCTACAAGGCGCTCGACAACCTCGGCGCGTTCAAGCGCTGGTTCGGCGTGCAGCCAAACACCAAGGCGGCGGTGCTGATCTTCGGCTTCTTCCACGGCTTTGGCCTGGCAACCAAGCTGCAGGACTTCAAGCTCTCCCGCGATGGCTTGGTGGAAAACATCGTGGCATTCAACGTTGGCGTCGAACTTGGCCAGCTGCTGGCATTGAGCGCAATCCTGATCGCGATGGGGTTCTGGCGCCGTACCGATGCCTTCACGCGCCAGGCCTTCGCTGCCAACGCCGTGCTGATGACCGCAGGCTTCGTGCTGATCGGCTACCAGCTCACTGGCTACTACGTTTCGTAATCGAGGAAATATCATGTCGCAAGTCCATCACGAACTGCCGTCGACCAGGCGCCTGCTCAAGGCCACCGCCATTGCCATCGGCGTGGCAGCGGTCATCCTGGTGACGACGGTGCTGCCAGCGGAATACGGCGTCGACCCGACCGGCGTTGGCGCAAGGCTGGGACTGGATGTGCTTGCCGGTAGCGCCCAGGCGGCCCAGCTTCCCGCCACAACCAAGTCCGGCGGCCCGGAGGTCGATGCAGTGGGCCAGCCGCTCAAGCCGGTGCAGGCCGCCCCCGTGAGGAAACATCAGGGCGCTTATCGCGAGGAGACCCTTTCGTTGACCTTGCCACCGGGCCAAGGGGCCGAGATCAAGGCGGCGATGAAGACAGGCGAGACGCTGGTCTTCCAGTGGAACGCCTCTGGTGAGGTCGCGGTTGATATGCACGGCGAACGCACCGGCGCAGCCAAGGATGAATACACCAGCTACTGGATCGAGAAGATCCAGAAAGAAGCATCTGGCGCATTCACCGCCCCGTTCGATGGTTCACACGGGTGGTACTGGCTCAACCGCGGCAAAGAGCCGGTCACTGTGCAGGTCAGCGTGGCCGGCTTCCATGAAAAGTTGTACCGCCCCGGTCATCAATGACTGGTCATAAAATGTTTCAGCAAGTTCTGCCGATTCTTGTTTCCCAACCCGGAGTAAATGAAATGAATGTTCGTCTGATACTGGTATCCGCCCTGGTCGCGTCCACTGCCTTGTTGTCGCAGCCAGCCAATGCCCACGATCCCAAGCAGTTTGATCGAATGATGCAGGATGACGCGGCGCAAATCGTGCCGACCACCTGTGTGGAATTGGCCGCTCGTGACGAGTATCCCGCCGACGCCGATAACGCCGGTATCCAGGCGCTCAAGACACGTTGCGATGCCGAGAAGAAAGCGGCCTCGAAGGCTTCCAGGGCTGTCAACAAACCGGCTCCCAGCAAGACCAAGTGACGCTGGTCCGCCGCGGCTGATTCAGTCGCGGCGTTCTTTTGCAATTAAAAAGTTGCATATCGGGGAGATGCCTGGCACTGCGCGGCTTTTCCATTAGGGGCCACACCACATGATTGAAGTCCTCGGTAACCGCACTTACCGGCACATGTTCCTGGCCCAGATGGTGGCGCTGGTCGGCACCGGCCTGGCAACCGTCGCTCTCGGCCTGCTGGCCTACGACCTTGCCGGCAAGAATGCCGGTGCAGTCCTCGGCACTGCGTTGGCAATCAAGATGGTGGCGTATGTGCTGATCGCGCCTTTGGCCGGAGCCTACGCAAATCGCATGCCGCGTCGCGCATTGCTGGTGTCGCTGGACATCGCTCGACTGGCCGTCGTGTTGTTGCTGCCGTGGGTCAACCAGATCTGGCAGATCTACGTGCTGATCTTCGTGCTGCAAGCCTGTTCGGCCGCGTTCACGCCGACCTTCCAGGCCACGATCCCGGAGGTGCTGCCGGACGAGGCCGACTACACCAAGGCGCTCTCGCTCTCGCGGTTGGCCTATGACCTGGAGAACCTGTTGAGCCCGGCCCTGGCCGCCGCGTTGCTGGCCGTGATCACCTACAAGGGATTGTTTTTCGGCACCGCCGTCGGCTTTCTGGGGTCGGCATTACTGGTCGTCTCGGTGATATTGCCGCAAGCAACAGCAGACGGGCCGGTGACCAGCATCCGCCGCAAGCTCACCAACGGCCTGCGCATCTATCTCGCCACGCCGCGGCTGCGAGGGCTCTTGGCGCTGACCCTGGCGGCGGCGGCGGGCAGTGCAATGGTCATCGTCAATACGGTGGTGATCGTTCGCGAAGGGTTGGCGCGGCCCAATAGCGCGGTCGCTATCGCGCTGGCGTGTTTTGGCGCCGGCTCGATGTTGATGGCGTTCCTGCTGCCGCGGTTCCTCAAGCGTAACGCCGACCGTAGCGTCATGCTGATCGCGGGCGCAGTGCTGACGCTCGCCTTGGTCGCGCTCGCAATTGCCTGGCCCTTGTTGGCAATCGCCACGCGTTGGCCAGCCTTGCTGCTGGACTGGTTCGTGCTGGGCTTGGCGTATTCCGCACTGGTGACGCCGAGTGGTCTGTTGTTGCGTCGCTCCTCCAGCGACGCCGAGCGACCGGCGCTGTTCGCCGCGCAGTTTTCACTGTCGCATGCGTGCTGGTTGTTGGCGTATCCGGTGGTTGGCTCGCTCGGTGCCAAGGCCGGCACTCCTGCAGCGCTGTGGGCAATGGCGGCGCTTGCCGCCGCGGGCGTGGCGATGGCCGCCCGATTGTGGCCGCAAAGCGACACCGAACAAGTGCCCCACACCCATGAAGAATTGCCTGCAGACCATCCGCATATGGCCGAACACCTCGCGGACGGCCAGCACATCCATGCGTTCGTGATCGATGACCTGCATACGCGTTGGCCAGCGCGATAAGCCCGCTTCAATCCGCTGGCCGTGAACTGCGGGACGATGTGCCCATCCTGCTGGCCGTTACTGGTGGCGGCCGACAGCTTGGCTGCTCTGGCAGGTCATGACGCTGCGCAAGCAGACAGTCGCCGCAGCACCGCCTCCCCGTAACGCTCAAGTTTCGTGCTGCCGATCCCGGCAATCGTCGACAACGCATCCAGGTCATGTGGCGCCATCTCGGCGATCTGGCGCAGGGTGGCGTCGTGGAATATCACGTAAGCCGGTACATCCTGTTCGCGCGCGGTCGTGGCGCGCCACTCGCGG
>JBBSTP010000097.1:0-7706 GCA_038235795.1 Lysobacterales bacterium
ATCGAGATCACCCGCGACAGCGCTACGTTCTACAACGATGCCGCCAAGGCGGTGCCGAATCCAGCATTGAAGTCGTTGTTCGGCGAGATGGCCAGCTCAAAGCAGGGCCTGGTCGGCGCGATGAGCAAAGAGGTTCGCGCTGAAGGCGCCACGCCTGCCACCGCCGGCACCGTGCGCGGCGCCTGGGGCCAGCTCTATGGCGAGGTCCGCAGCCAGTTTGGCGATAGCAACTACGGGTACGTCAGCCAGCTTGAAGCGACCGAGGACCGGCTGATGAAGGCGTTCCACGAAGTGGTTGCCGATGACGACGTGCCGGCGAGCGTCAAGCAGACGGTCAGCGGCTACCTGCCGACGATCCGCAGCCACCACGACATGATGCGCGACCGCAAATGGACCATGCAGGCCAGTCACTGAGCCCTGCGGCACACGCGCTGATATTCGTAGTACGGGCGCGTAGCACGCCAGCGAAAGACGAAAGGCCCGCAATGCGGGCCTTTTGCTTGTGAGCCAGTTTGGGTGTGGGACGAGCGGTCAGGCCAGTTGCGCCAGCGACGCGTTGAACGTGGCGCTTGGACGCATCGCCGCGGTCAGCTTGTCCAGGTCCGGCTGGAAGTAGCCACCGATATCCACCGGCTTGCCCTGCACGGCCTTGAGCTCCTCGATGATCTTGCCCTCGTTTGCGGCCAGCGCATCGGCCAGCGGTTTGAAGCGCGAGGCCAGTTCGCCATCCACAGTTTGTTCCGCGAGTGCTTGCGCCCAATACATCGCCAGGTAGAAATGACTGCCGCGGTTGTCGATGCCGCCCAGCTTGCGCGTCGGCGACTTGTCGTTGTCGAGGAACCTGGCGTTCGCCGCGTCCAGTGCATCGGCCAGGACCTGGGCGCGTGCATTGCCGGTGCTGTTGGCCAAATGTTCCAGCGACGCCGCCAGCGCCAGGAATTCCCCAAGTGAATCCCAGCGCAGGTAGTCCTCGTCGACGAACTGCTGCACGTGCTTGGGCGCACTGCCGCCGGCGCCGGTTTCAAACAGGCCACCGCCGGCCATCAGCGGCACGATCGACAGCATCTTCGCGCTGGTGCCAAGCTCAATGATCGGGAACAAGTCGGTCAGGTAGTCGCGCAGCACATTGCCGGTGACGCTGATCGTGTCCAGGCCGGCGCGGATGCGGATGAGTGAATGACGCATCGCATCGACCGGAGACATGATCTGGATGTCCAGGCCCGATGTGTCGTGGCCGGCGAGGTAGCGCTCGACCTTGGCGATCACGTTGCGGTCGTGCGCGCGTCCGGCATCCAGCCAGAACACCGCCGGCGTGCCGCTCAGGCGTGCACGGTTGACCGCCAGCTTGACCCAGTCCTTGATCGCCGCATCTTTCGTTTGGCACATGCGCCAGATGTCGCCTGCCTGCACCGCGTGTTCCATCAGCACGCTGCCGGCGTCGTCGATCACGCGCACCACGCCATCGCCGGCCATGCGGAAGGTCTTGTCGTGGCTGCCGTATTCCTCGGCCTTTTGCGCCATCAGGCCGACGTTGGACACGCTGCCCATCGTGGCCGGGTCGAAGGCGCCATGCGCCTTGCAGTCTTCGATCACCACCTGGTAGATGCCGGCGTAATTGCGGTCCGGGATCACCGCCTTGGTGTCCTGCAACGCGCCGGCGGCGTTCCACATCTTGCCGCTGTCGCGGATCATCGCCGGCATCGAGGCGTCCACGATGATGTCGCTGGGCACATGCAGATTGGTGATGCCCTTGTCGGAATTGACCATCGCCAGGCCCGGACGCTGCGTATACAACGCGGCGATATCGTCCTTGACCTGCTGCCGTGTCGCTGCTGGCAGCAACGGCAACTTCGCGTAGAGTTCGCCGATGCCGTTGTCCGGCTCGAAACCCGCCTGCTCCAACTCGCGGTCGTACTTGCCCAGCACCGGGGCATAGAAACGGTTCACCGCGACCCCGAAGATGATCGGGTCGGACACCTTCATCATCGTGGCCTTCAGGTGCAGTGAAAACAGCACGTCCTGTTGCCTGGCGTCGGTGATCTGGTCGTCAATGAAATCAGCGAGCTTGCGCGTATCCATCACCGAGGCATCGAGCAATTCACCGGCCTGCACCTTGACCGGCGCGCGCAACGGGAAGCAGCTGCCGCTGGCTGCGGTGAACTCGATGCGCACGCTGCCGGCGCGCTGGACCTCGACCGACAGTTCGCTGCCGTAGAAATCGCCCTCGCTCATGTGCGCGACGTGCGACTTGGAATCGCCCGACCACGCGCCCATGCGGTGCGGATGCTTGCGCGCATAGGCCTTGACCGAAGCCGGCGCGCGGCGATCGGAATTGCCCTCGCGCAGGACCGGGTTAACCGCGCTGCCCATCGATTTGCCGTAACGCGCCTTGATGTCCTTTTCGCGATCGCCCTGCGGGTCTTCCGGATAGTCCGGCAATGCATAGCCCTTGCCCTGGAGTTCGGTGATGGCGGCTTTCAGCTGCGGCACCGACGCGCTGATATTGGGCAGCTTGATCATGTTCGCTTCCGGCGTGGTCGCCAGTGTCCCGAGTTCGGTCAGGTCGTCGCTGTTGCGCTGGTCTTCCGGCAACAGGTCGTTGAACTGGGCGACGATGCGCGCGGCCAGCGAGATGTCGCGGGTCTCCACCGCCACGTCGGCGCTGCGCGCAAAGGCCTGCACGATTGGCAGGAACGAGGCGGTCGCCAGCAGCGGCGCCTCGTCAGTCAGGGTGTACAGGATCTTCGAGGTCATGGCAGCAGTCGTGTGCGAAAGACCTCCATTGTCGCCCATTGGAAAACCAAACAGGACGCAACTTTCGTCGCGTCCTGTTTGTTCTTGCGGACGTGCCGCGTGCCGGAGCGGGCTTACTTGACCATGAATTCGCGGGTCTGCACCACTGCGCCGTCGAGCATGATCTCGATCTTGTAAGCGCCGGTCGGCCAGCCGCCGGGCTTGCTGATCTGGAAATCCGTCATGCCATCGCCCGCCAAGGCCAAGTCCTTGGTTTCCTCATGCACGACCTGATTGCTGTCGACGTGGGTCCACTTGGCGCCCAGCTTGGTGGCGACCGACGCGGCCGGATCGCTGGTGCCGGTAGTGACGGCGGCGTAGATGGTGTCGGTGGGGGCGAAGGTGGTCATCGGCGCGGTGATCCGCATGTCGGCGCCCACCGCATTGCCCAGGTCCACGCCATTGACCATGGCGGTGGCTGTCATCGGCGCAGGATCAGGCATCAGGACCGGTTCGCCGGCGATCGGCGGCATCGCCGCGGGTTCTTCCTTTTTCTTGCAGCCGACCAGCGCAACGCTGCCCAGGACTGCAACCAATACGGCGGTGTGGAGTCGATTGCGTTTCATGGGGTTCCTCGCTATGCAGTGACCAGGCGGCCACCCTGCCATGCGCGCCGTGAAGGCAGCATGGCGGCTGGGTGATGAATGCCTGCCGCGCTATTGCCGCGCGCCGCGGCCTGCCGACGGCGCGGGCACTCCGCGCGTGCCCCGCCACGGATTGATGTCCAGCCCACCGCGACGGGTGTAGCGCGCTTCCACGGACAGCCACTCCGGCCCGCAGCGCGCTGACAGGTCAGTGAAAATGGATTCGACGCATTGCTCGTGGAAGCCGGCATGGTCGCGGAAGCTGACCAGGTAACGCAGCAGCGACGCACGGTCGATGCGCGGCCCGCGATACGCGACGTACAGGTCGGCCCAGTCCGGTTGCCCGGTCACCGGGCAGTTGGATTTCAGCAATGCGCTGTGCAGGGTCTCTTCGACGACATCGCACGCGTCAGAAGACAGCAGCGTGCAGTCGGGCGGGCCGTAATGCGCGATATCGATGTCGAGCGCATCGATGCTGTCGCCTGTGCCAGCCTGCACCGGCGGCAAGCCGAAGGTCATCGACACCGGCGCGCCGGCCGCCGCCGCCAGATCGGCTTCCACTTGGGACCGCAGCGCGTCGGCAGTCTCGAAGCGGGCGCCATTGCAGGAATTCAGGTACAGCTTGAGCGACTTGGATTCGATCAGGTTCGGCGATTCGGCCGGCACCTGCAGGGTCGCGGTGGCCACGTGCGGCTTGCCGCGCGCGTCCAGCCACGACAGTTCGTAGGCATGCCAGCGATCAATGCCGATGAAAGGCAGCGCGCCCGCCTCGATCCCGAGCGCTTCACGCCCGAGCGCGCGCGCAATCGGGTACAGCAGGCCGGCATCGAATCGATGCGGATATGCGACCTCGCGGCCGAGCAGTGACTGCTCGGGCGAATGTCCAGGCGCGGGTTCGATGGAGGTCATGAAGTGGGTCGCTTCCTCGCCGGCCCCGCCGACGATGACGGTGCGCATTCTAGGCCATCGACCGCATCCGGTTGCTGGTTCCGGCCTGTCATGTGGGCCATGCTGTCGACGCGGCTCAGCGTATTCCAGCTTGTTCAGCCGCGATGTTCCAACGCCAGGTACTCCGCGGAACGCATCTCGATCAGGCGCGAGGCGGTCCGTTCGAATGCCGCGACCAGACGTTGGCCGGCATACAGGTCGACCGGTTCGGCGTCGGCGGTGCAGACCAGGTTGACGTGGCGGTCGTAGAGTTCATCGACCAGGTGCACGAAGCGGCGCGCGGCATCGTCGCGATCGCTGTCCATGCGCGGGATGCCGCCGATCAGCACGGTGTGGAACTCGCGCGCGATCTCGATGTAGTCGGCGCTGCCGCGCGGGCCCTCGCACAACGCGCTGAAATCGAACCAGCACGTGCCGTTGCCGCGCGCCCGCACCGGGATGCGGCGGCCATCGATGTCGATGCCGGCATCGCGATGCGAGTCGTCCGCGCCTAGCGCGCGCCAGCGCTCCTGCAGCCACGCGTCCGATTGCGCATCCAGCGGCGCGCGATACACCGGCGAGCGGGTCAGCGCGCGCAGCCTGTAGTCCTCGGCGCTGTCCAGGTGGACGACGTGGCAATGGTGCTCGATCAGCGCGATCGCCGGCAGGAAGCGCACCCGCTGCAGGCCATCCTTGTACAGCTGCGACGGCGCGGCATTGGAGCTGGTGACCAGCACCACGCCTTCGGTGAACAGGTGTTCCAGCAGGCGAGCGAGCAACATCGCGTCGCCGATGTCGCTGACGAAGAACTCGTCCAGCACCAGCACCTGCAGCGATGCGCGCCACTGCCGCGCGATCGCCGACAGTGGATCGCGCTCGCCGGCGTGCTCGCGCAGGCCGGCGTGGACCTCGCGCATGAAGCGATGGAAATGGGTGCGGCGCTTGGCCTGGGTCGGCAGGCCTTCGTGGAACAGGTCGAGCAGAAAGGTCTTGCCGCGGCCAACACCGCCCCACAGGTACAGGCCCGGTATGGTTTCCGCGGGCGCGCCAGTGAACATGCGCTCGAACAGGCCGCGGGCTGGCGCGGGTGCAGTGACTGCGGCGTGGATGCGGTCCAGTTCGACCAGCACGCGCCCCTGCACCGGATCCTGCAGCCAGTCTCCGCGCGCGACGCCGGCGGCGTAGCGTTGCGACGGCAAAGCCTGATCACTCATCGGGGGCGGGCAACCAGGTGCGCACGCCGTGCTTCACCGCGCCGCGCAGGTCGATCAGTTTGCGATGGAAGAAATGACCGGCGCCGGGCATGCGCACCAGTTGCGGCGGCATCGGCAGCGATTCGACCCAGGCATGGACCTGCTGTGCATCGACGACTTCGTCGTCATCGCCCTGGATCACCACCCAAGGGCAAGCGGGTAAGGCGATGTCGTTGAATGACCAGCTGCGCCCGACCGGCGGTGCGATCGACAACAACAGCTGCGCCTGCAAGCGGTCGGCCGCGCGCAGACTGACCCACGCACCAAAGCTGAAACCGGCCAGCCACAGCACCTTGTCCGGGTGCTGCGCCTTGGCCCAGGCCGCGACCGCCAGCAGGTCGCCGAGCTCGCCGTCGCCGTCGTCGAAGGTGCCTTCGGACTGGCCGACACCACGGAAGTTGAAACGGAGTGTGGTCGCGCCGCATTCGCGCAGCGCGCGCGCGGTCATCGTCACCACCTTGTTGTGCATGCTGCCGCCCTCGGTCGGCAACGGATGGCAGACGATCGCCAGAAGCGGACGCGTTTCTGTGTCGGGATGGTCCAGCGCGGCCTCGATGCGTCCGGCCGGGCCGTCGATGAACAGCGGCAGGTCGGCGGTGGCGGGCGCGGCAGTCGGGGGCTTGGTCATGGCGCCATGATGCCGTAACCGACCTCAGCTGCCGGCGTCGATCCCATCAACGACAACGCCGCCTCAGGCGGCGTATCGGGATTCGTGACGGTTGGTCGCTTTTACTTGCTCTGCGCGACCATCCATTCCACGGTCGCCTTGACCTGATCGTCGGTCAGGGCCGGGTTGCCGCCCTTGGCCGGCATGACCCCGGCATTGCCGGTGTAGCCGGTGATCGCGTTCTTGATCAGCATGTCGATGCCTTGCTCCACCATGCGCGCGCCGATACCGGCCGCATCCAGCTTGGGTGCACCGCCGGCCCCGGACGTGTGGCAACCGGTGCACAGGTTGCCGAAGATCACGCTGCCGTCCAACGTGCCGCCATACGCGACCTGGGAGGCCGCCGCCGCGGCTGAAACCTTGATGGCATCGGCCTGCGCCGCAGCGCCGGTGGCGCCGGCATACACCTCGCCGATCGGCGCGATGCGGGCGACCACGCGCTGCTCGGCGGCCGGATCAACGTCGTGCTTGAGCTGGCCGTTCAGATAGTGCGCAAACAGGATCAGGCCGAGCGTGACCGCCGCCAGGAACGCGATCACCATCGAGAAGTGCTTGAGAAAGTCCAGGTCGTAGTTGCGCACGATCCACCCTGCGTGAGTTGGCCAGCCGGAGCCGTCAAACCACGGATTATCCCAGAACCTGGGTTGGGGTGCGAGAACGCCCGCCTCGCAAGTCGCAGCGCGTGCGACCGGCTGCGGGCAAACTGTGCGGATGGGGCCACCACGCATGCCATCGCCCGAGCTTGTGTCCGGGCAATTGATCATCTACCGCGGCAGTCGGCTGGAGAGCTTGCTGCAACCGCTGCGCGCGATGATCCGCGCCGCGCCACCCGACCACGTGCTGGCGCCGGTGCAGATCGTGGCCGGCCATGCCGGCATGCGGCCGTGGCTGGGCGCTGCGCTGGCGCGCGAGGCCGGACCGGGCGGGATCAGCGCCAACCTCGACATCCAGTTGCCCAGCAGTTGGCTGGAGCGATTGGCGCAGCAAACCCTCGGGGAATCCGCGGTCGCGCTGGCGCCTTACACCCGCGACCAACTGCGTTGGCGCATCCACGCGCTATTGGTCTCCGCGCCGTCGCCGCGGGTCCAGGCCTACCTGCAGGGGTCCGATGCCCCGCGCCGCCGGATGCAACTGGCCGAACACCTGGCGGGCCTGTTCTCCCGCTACATCATCTACCGGCCCGACTGGCTGGCGGCGTGGGCGCGCGGCGAACCGGCGCTGCCGCCACCGCATGAGGCGGATTCGCCGTTGCCCTGGCTCTGGCAGCGGCTACGCGTGCAGATCGGCCAGGCCCATCGCGGCGAGCGGCTGGGGCAGTTGACCAAGGCGTTGGCCGAGGGTGCGCATGCGCGTGGAGACGCGTTGCACCTGTTCGGCCTGAACCATCTGGCGCCGACGGAGCTGGCGGTGTTTGCGGCACTGGCCCGGCTGCGGCCGGTCGTGCTGTACCTGCCGGACCCGTGCCGACTGGACTGGTTCGAA
>JBBSTP010000098.1:0-7641 GCA_038235795.1 Lysobacterales bacterium
CAAGCCTGCGTGCTGGCGCGCTATTGGTCGACATCCGCAGCGAGCATGAGCGCGCATTGGGGATGGCCGATGGCGCCCGTGGCATCGATCGCGACACGCTCGAAGCCCATCCTGGCGATTTCCTGCCGGGGCATGAGTCGGACATCGTGCTGATGTGCCAGCGCGGGCAACGTTCGCAACAGGTTGCGTTGGGGCTTCAGGCGCAGGGCTATCACAATCTCGCTTCCGTCGTCGGTGGCACCGAGGCCTGGGATGCAGCCGGCCTGCCGATGCAGCGTCCGGTTATCGACACTGATTTCAGCGAACGCTATTCACGCCATTTGCGCCTGCCGGAGGTCGGCCTGCAAGGGCAGGCGCACCTGCAAGCAGCACGCATGCTGGTGGTCGGGGCCGGCGGGCTGGGCTCACCGGCGGCGTATTACCTGGCCGCGGCCGGCGTCGGCCACCTGCGCATCGCCGATGACGACGTGGTGGAACGTAGCAACCTGCAGCGGCAGATCCTGCACACGGACGCGCGCATCGGCATGCCCAAGGTTGACTCCGCCGAGATCGCGCTCTCCGCGCTGAATCCGCGCACCGCGATTGAAGCCGTCAACACACGGATCACTTCGAGCAATGTCGAGCGATTGCTGGACGGTGTGGATGTCGTGATCGACGGTGCGGACAACTTCCCTGCGCGCTATCTGCTCAACGATGCCTGCGTGAAGCTCGGCGTGCCGTTGGTGTATGGCGCGGTACATCGCTTCGAAGGCCAGGTCAGCGTGTTCGACGCCGGCCGCCAGCGTGGCGAGGCACCGTGTTACCGATGTCTGTTCCCGGAACCGCCTGCGCGGGAAGCCGCGCCGAACTGCTCGGAAGCGGGCGTGCTCGGCGTGCTGCCGGGGGTGATCGGCATGCTCCAGGCCACCGAGGCGATCAAGCTGGTGCTTGGTATTGGCAATCCGCTGCGCGGGCGCCTGCTGCAGTTTGATGCGCTGGCGATGCGTTTCCGCGAAACAAGGCTTTCTGCCGACCCGGCGTGTCCGGTGTGTGCTCCCGACCGCACATTCCCCGGTTATGCCGATTACGCGGCGTTTTGCTCCGGTGTGTGATCTTTTCGCAATCGAAAACATGGAGAACCTGATGTCGCCTAAGCTTGCGATCGGCACGCTCATACTGATGGTCGCGGGTTCAGCCATGGCCGCGGACCAGTGCCCGTTGTTGCGCAGTCGCCAGGCAGACCCCGACATCGCCACGCGCATTGCCGCAGTCGCCTGCAACGAGAACATGGTCTGGTACCGCCCGTTTATCGACAGCGACGGCCGGCTGGCGAGCAGCTCCGTGGTGGAAGCGGAACGCAGCGAGCTGGGTGCCAGTTCAGGACCTGCGTGGCAGCGCGTGGCAGCGTACTGGGGCGATGCCGGGTTGTTGCAGCAGATGGGTGGTCGCGTCGGCGCCGCAGAGTGTGGCTATGCCACCACCACCGTCGGGTTGCAGTCACAAGCCTGCCGTAGTTTCGTGGTCGACCAGCCGTGGTCGGCCGCATTCGTGTCGTGGACGATGCAACGCGCCGGCGTTCCTGGCTTCCTGTCCTCGGCCAGCCACTTCGACTACGTGCGCGCGGCCCGCGTCAATCCCCAGCGCAGCCCGTATCTGTTCCTTGATCCGGTCGCCAATGCGCCGGCGGTGGGCGACATGCTGTGTTATGTGCGCAGCTCCCGCGTGTACGGACATGCGGGGCTGGCCGACGCTATCGACGGCGGCGCGAACGGCCTGAATATGCATTGCGACATCGTGACCGCTGCCAAGGCCGGTGGTGACGGCAAGGCCTACCTCATTGGCGGAAACGTGCAGCAGGCAGTGACCATGCGCGTGCTCAATCTCAATGCGACGGGTCGATTCTGGAACCTGCCGATGCGTTCGCAGGGCGATGCGCCATGTTCACCGGACGCCCCGGCCGCGTGCAATTTCAACCGCCAGGATTGGGCGGTGTTGCTGAAGCTCAAGCCGCAGGCGCAGTTGGCGCTGATGGGACCGGCTCGGCTATTACCGCCGCCACGCGGGAGGAACATGCAGCAAGCCTGTTGCACGCGATGCGTGCTGGGCGCGGTTCCCGAAATCCCGCGCTGCCCGGTCGCCGGAACACCGCTGATGCCCGACACCGTGCCGGACGGGGGTGACTGACAGCGTCAGGCTTTTGGTTTTGGAATCGCCTTGCTGCGTGGTCGCGCGCGATGGTCCATCTGCACGCCAAGCACGGCATGGCAATGAATGCAGCTGTGGGTGATGCAGCGTGACTTGCTCACGTCGTCAACCATGCCAACCACGGTTTCCACGTTGACATGCAAGACCCGCATGCCGCACTTCGGACACTCACCCTGTATCGCCATGTTGTCCCCGCCTCTTGCCTGACAAAATAGGGCCAATTTTCAGGTCGAACCCTGACGCGCCTTGAAGGCGGCCAGCTGTTCCGGCGTCGCTTCAGCCTGGTGCCGCGCCTTGAATTCCGTGAAAGGCATACCGTACACCGCTTCACGGGCTTCGTCGCGGGTCATCACAAGACCAGTCGCTTCGGCTGCTTCGCGATACCAGTCGCCAAGGCAGTTGCGGCAGAATCCGGCGAGGATCATCAGGTCGATGTTCTGCACATCGGGCCGTTGCTGCATGAGGTGATCGCGCAGGCGCCGGAACGTCGCGGCTTGCAGTGCGGTAGTGGTGTCGAAGTCGGTCATGGCGGTCCTGCTGGATTGGGGTCGCTGGGTGATAATGCGGCTCCGAATGTATCGCATCACCCACGCATGACCGCATACGCTTCGCAACGCGCACGCATCCTCGACGGTCGCCGCATCGCGGATGAGCTGCTGGATGGGCTGAAGGCGCAGGTCGATGCGCGGGTGGCTGCGGGCAAGCCGCGTCCGGGGTTGGCGGTGGTGCTGGTGGGGCATGACCCGGCCTCGCAGTCGTACGTGCGCAACAAGCGCCGTGCTGCGGAGAAGGTCGGTATCGAGGCTTTCGACTTCGATCTGCCTGCAGGCACGACTGAAGCCGAACTGCTGGCCTTGATCGACCGTCTCAATGCGGATCCCGCCGTACACGGCATCCTGGTGCAGCTGCCGCTGCCCGGGATCGCCGATGCCAGCCGGCTGATCCATCGCATCAATCCGCGCAAGGATGTCGATGGGTTCCATCCCGAGAACGTGGGCCATCTAGCGTTGCGCGAGTTCGGGTTGCGCCCCTGCACGCCGCGCGGCATCACCACCTTGCTGGCCTACACCGACCGCCCGGTGCGCGGGCAGAGCGCCACCATTGTTGGCGTGTCCAACCACGTCGGCCGGCCGATGGCGCTGGAATTGCTGATCGCTGGCTGCACGGTGACCAGTTGCCACAAGTTCACCCCGTTGGAGGTGCTGCGTAGGCATGTCCGCGAAGCCGAAATCCTGGTCGTCGCGGTCGGCCGCGCCGGCCTGATCCCGGGCGACTGGATCAAGCCCGGCGCCGTGGTGATCGATGTCGGCATCAACCGTCTCGCTGACGGCCGACTGGTCGGCGATGTCGACTTCGAGACAGCCGCGCAGCGCGCCAGCTGGATAACGCCGGTGCCAGGCGGGGTCGGGCCGATGACGGTGGCCACCCTGATGCAGAACACCCTGGAAGCCTCGGAGTTGGCGGACCTGCGCTGAGCAAACCCGGTACAATGGCGCGCTTCATCTCCACCGGACCGGCCATGCTCCGTATCCAGGCTGAAGCACTGACCTACGACGACGTTTCCCTCGTCCCCGCGCATTCGATGGTCCTGCCAAAGGACGTCAATCTAGCAACCCGCCTGACCCGCAACCTGCACCTGCGCCTTCCGATTGTTTCGGCGGCAATGGACACCGTCAGCGAAGCCCGCCTGGCGATTGCCCTGGCCCAGCTGGGCGGCATCAGCATCCTGCACAAGAACATGTCGGTCGAGCGCCAGGCCGCCGAGGTCGCCCGGGTCAAGAACTTCGAGGCCGGCGTGATCCGTGAGCCATTCACCGTCGGACCCGACACCACCATCGGCGAGGTCCTGCGCCTGACCCGCGCACGCAATATCTCCGGCGTGCCCGTAGTCGACGACACCGGCCAGCTGGTCGGGATTGTCACTGGCCGCGACATGCGTTTTGAGAAGAAGCTCGATGATCCGGTCCGCCATATCATGACCAAGAAGGATCGCCTGATCACCGTCGGCGAGGGCGCGTCCGACGACGAAGTCATCGGCCTGCTGCACAAGCACCGCATCGAAAAGGTGCTGGTGGTCAACGACGAGTTCGCGTTGCGTGGCCTGATCACGGTCAAGGACATCCAGAAGAAACTCGACAACCCGAATGCCGCCTACGACAGCCGGGAACGTTTGCTGGTCGGCGCCGCAGTCGGCGTAGTCGGCGACACCGAGCAACGCATCCAGGCGCTGGCGGCCGCCGGCGTGGACGTGATCATCGTCGATACCGCGCATGGCCATTCGCAGGGCGTGATCGACCGCGTGGCCTGGACCAAGAAGACCTTCCCGGCGCTGCAGGTGATTGGCGGCAACATCGTCACCGGCGATGCGGCGCTGGCGCTGATGGATGCCGGCGCGGATGCGGTCAAGGTCGGCGTGGGGCCAGGCTCGATCTGCACGACCCGTATCGTGGCGGGCGTCGGCGTGCCGCAGGTGACTGCGGTGTCGATGGTGGCCGATGCATTGCAGGACCGCATTCCGCTGATCGCCGATGGCGGCATCCGCTATTCGGGCGATATCGGCAAGGCGATGGTCGCCGGCGCGTCGTCTGTGATGATTGGCGGCCTGTTTGCCGGCACCGAGGAAAGCCCCGGCGAAACCGAACTGTTCCAGGGCCGCAGTTACAAGAATTACCGCGGCATGGGTTCGCTGGGCGCGATGGAACTAGGGTCGAAGGATCGCTATTTCCAGGATTCTTCGGACGTAGACAAGTTGGTCCCCGAAGGCATTGAGGGCCGCGTTCCGTATCGCGGGCCGCTCAGCGGCGTGGTCCACCAGCTTGCCGGTGGCTTGCGCGCGACGATGGGTTATGTCGGCTGCGCCACCATCGAGCAGATGCGCACCACGCCATCGTTCGTCAAGGTGAGTGCTGCCGGCCAACGCGAGAGCCATGTCCACGACGTGCAGATCACCAAGGAACCGCCGAACTACCGCACGTCCTGATGCACAGCCCACGTTCCCGATCCCAAGCCGATGACCGAGATACACACCGACGACATCCATACTGACCGCATCCTGATCCTCGATTTCGGCGCGCAGTACACGCAGCTGATCGCCCGGCGCATCCGCGAGATCGGGGTGTACTGCGAGATCTGGGCCTGGGACCACGATCCGGCCGACATCGCCGGCTTCGGTGCGAGCGGCATCATTTTGTCGGGCGGACCGGAATCCACCACGGAAGCCGGCTGCCCGGCGGCGCCGCAGCAGGTATTCGATTCGGGCGTGCCGATCCTTGGTATCTGCTACGGCATGCAGACCATGGCCAAGCAGCTTGGCGGACAGACCGAGGCTGCCGACCAGCGCGAGTTCGGCCACGCCGAAGTGTCACTGGTCGCGCAGGATCGCCTGCTCGAAGGACTCAAGGACCATCCGGGCTCACCGCCGCGGCTTGATGTGTGGATGAGCCATGGCGACCATGTCTCGGTAGCGCCCGCGGGTTTCATCGTCACCGCCAAGACCGATCGGATCCCGGTCGCCGCCTTCGCCGACGATGCTCGGCGCTGGTATGGCGTGCAGTTCCATCCGGAAGTGACCCATACCCGGCAAGGCCAGGCTCTGCTGCAAAGGTTCGTGGTCGACATCTGTGGTTGCCGCACGCTATGGACGGCGGCCAATATCGTGGAGGACCAGATCTCCCGTGTGCGCGAGCTGGTTGGTTCCGACGAAGTGATCCTCGGTTTGTCCGGGGGAGTGGATTCATCCGTGGTCGCCGCACTGCTGCATCGCGCGATAGGCGACCAACTGACTTGCGTGTTCGTCGATACCGGTCTGTTGCGCTGGCAGGAAGGCGACCAGGTGATGGCGATGTTCGCAAGCGAAGCCGACAACAGCGGCATGGGCATCAAGGTCATCCGCGTCAACGCGGCGGATCGCTATTTCGACAAACTCGAAGGTGTCAGCGACCCGGAAGCCAAGCGCAAGATCATCGGCGGCCTGTTCATCGAGATCTTCGAGGAGGAATCATCGAAGCTGGCCAACGCCAAATGGCTGGCGCAGGGCACGATCTATCCGGACGTGATCGAGTCGGCCGGCAGCAAGACCGGCAAGGCGCATGTGATCAAGAGCCATCACAACGTCGGCGGCTTGCCGGCGGACATGAAGCTGGCCCTGATCGAGCCGCTGCGCGAACTGTTCAAGGACGAAGTCCGGCGACTGGGCGTCGAGCTTGGCTTGCCGCGCGAGATGGTCTACCGGCATCCATTCCCGGGCCCTGGCCTTGGCGTTCGCATCCTCGGCGAGGTCAAGCGCGAGTACGCCGAACTGCTGGCGCGTGCGGATGCGATCTTCATCGAGGAACTTCGCAAGGCTGGCCTGTACGACAAGACCAGCCAGGCCTTCGCGGTGTTCCTGCCGGTCAAGTCGGTGGGCGTGGTCGGCGACGCCCGCGCCTACGAATGGGTCATCGCGCTGCGCGCGGTGGAAACTGTCGACTTCATGACGGCACATTGGGCGCACCTGCCGTACGAATTTCTTGGCACTGTTTCCAATAGAATTATCAATGAAATACGAGGTGTATCTCGTGTCGTCTATGATATTTCCGGGAAGCCGCCTGCGACGATCGAATGGGAATAATCCGCTTGTTCGCGCGCCATGTCGCGCAAGCGGATTATTGACCGGCCATGGGCCACTGGCACTGCCAGTGGCGGGCGCACAGGGATGTGCGCCCAGGTCCTGCAGGCGTAGCAGGATGCGAAGCATTGCAAGGCCGTCCGGGCTACCGAAGCCGCTGATGCTGCGCCAGGAACGGCTGCCACGAAGGTGTCAAAAGCGGAGAAATCGTTTGCGTGACAAACCCTGACGCGACAACGAACAGCGACGAATACTGGATGCGTCACGCCTTGGCGCTAGCCGAACGCGCCCAGCGCGAGGAAGACGAAATCCCGGTGGGCGCCTTGGTTGTCGATGCAGACGGCAAGTTGATTGGCGAGGGCTGGAATCGCAATATCGTCGAGCACGACCCCAGTGCGCATGCCGAGATCGTGGCGATGCGACGGGCAGGGCAATCCCTCCGCAATCACCGCCTGGTCGGTTGCACGCTGTACGTCACCCTGGAACCGTGCTCGATGTGCGCGATGGCCATGGTGCATGCGCGCGTCACCAAGGTGGTGTTTGGCGCCACAGATCCGAAGACCGGCGCGGCCGGTAGCGTGTTCGGCACGCTCACAGATCCGCGCCACAATCATCGAGTCGAGGTTCTCGGGGGCATTATTGGTGAACAGGCCGGCGCGATGCTGACAACCTATTTCAGGGCCAAGCGCTTCAAACCGCGAACCTAACCTCTGCGGCGCAGCATCTCTTGATCCAGCTCCAGATCGAAACTTCGCACCGCCAGAGTAACTTCGCGCCACATCGCAAAACTGGCTGCGAGCAGGAACAGCACCCCGAGCACGGCCATGATCGTGGGTACCGCGCCGAGCCGG
>JBBSTP010000099.1:0-7580 GCA_038235795.1 Lysobacterales bacterium
TCACCCCTGGGCTGGGAGCACATCAACCTGACCGGCGACTACGTTTGGCGGTCCGCAAAGACCAGCGCAGGCCAGTTCCGACCGCTGCGACCGCTCCAAGGGCGTTAACGTGCTTTAAATTCCGTTTCCTGAAGCGACCCCATGATGGGCGGCATGGGGCTGATCGGGCTGCTCGTCGCAGTCGGCCTGATCCTCGGCGTTCTGGCGCTACTGAAGTACTTGCGAAGCACACCCGTCGATCGGCGGTCATCCGAGCCGTCCTCATCGACGAGTCCGCTCGTTCAATCCGAGACGGCCGATCGTTCCGAAAGAAGATGAGCAAGCCATACGACCTCGTCGTGATTGGCGCTGGAACCAGCGCATCAGGCGCAGCCACCCGCTGTCGTGCGGCTGGCGGGCGCGTGGCGGTGATCGATCAACTGCCGTTCGGCGGGACCTATGCGCTACGCGGTAGCGATCCGAAAAAAGTGCTGGTCGGCGCCGCCGAGGCGATCGACCATCTACGCCGCCTGCGCGGCCACGGTGTGGCCGGTGGCGAGCCGCTGATTGCCTGGAACGAACTCATGAAGTTCAAACGCACGTTCACCGAGCCCGTGCCGGCTTCGAAGGAGAAAAGTTTCGCCAAGCACGGCATCGACACCTATCGCCGGGGGCGGGCCCGGTTTTGCGGGCCGCGCTCGGTCGAAGTGGGCGGCAAGGTGCTCGAAGGCCGTTTCGTGCTGATCGCAGTCGGCGCGGTACCGATGCGCCTGGGCAGCGCCGGCGAGGAGCACCTCATCACCAGCACTGACTTTCTTGAACTCGACCAACTGCCCAAGCGGATCGTCCTGCTCGGTGGTGGTTTCATCGCCGCCGAGTTCGCCAACATCGCGGCGCAGGCCGGCGCCCAGGTGACCGTGTCTGAGCAGGGGGACCGAATGCTTGCACCGTTCGACCCGGACTTGGTCGGCTGGCTGATGGAGAGATTCGTCGAAACCGGAATCGACGTCCGGCTCCAGACGCGCGTGACCGCCATCGAAAGGAGCAACGAGGGTTTGACCGTACACACGTCGTCGAACGGCAAGGATGCGCTGTTCAACGCCGACCTCGTGGTGCATGCGGCCGGGCGCGTGCCCGATCTGGACCCGCTCGACCTTGCCACGGCGGGCGTGACGACCGTGAAGGGACGACTTGAACTGAACGAGTTCTTGCAAAGCGTGTCCAACCCTGCCGTGTACGCAGTGGGTGACGCGGCCTCGAGCGGTCCGCCGCTGACGCCGGTGTCGAGCCACGACGCGAAAGTCGCTGCAGCCAACATGCTCGAAGGCAATCATGCAAGGCCCGACTATCTCGGCGTGCCGAGCGTTGCGTTCAAGGACCCGCCGATCGCTGCCGTTGGCATGAGCGAGCAGCAGGCACGCGACAGCGGGATGAAATTCAGGATGCAGAGCGAGAAGTCGTCGAGCTGGTACACGGCGCGGCGTGTTGCGGAGACGACATACGGCTTCAAGGTCTTGGTCGATGAAGCAACGGACCGCATTTTGGGCGCGCATCTGATCGGGCCGCACTGCGAGGAGGTGATCAACATCTTCGCGCTGGCGATCCGCAAGGGCCTGACCGCCGAGGACTTGAAGACGACGATGTTTGCGTACCCAACCGCGACGTCCGACATCGGCTACATGCTGTGAACGTTGCAATCAAAGCGAGGGCGGCAGTGAAGTCGAGACAGCTACAAAGGAGCCAACGAGGCAAGGGATGATGGACGGAATGAGCGGCGAAATGATGTGGGGATGGGGATCTTCTGGCTCCTGATCCTCGTGGTGCTGGTACTCGGTGTAGCAGTCCCAATCAAGTATTTATTCCGCAGCGATAGGCCAAAGTAGGCCCCCGAAAACTGGTGCAGCTGACCGACCGTTTTCCACCGCACCGTCGGTTGCCGCGGCAATTTCGCGCACGGAGTGTGAGTTCGATCTGGTCGATGGCTACTTGGCACTTGAACGTGGTGCATCCAGCGGTGGCGCTGGCTGCGATGGGCATCGGTTTGGTGGACCCGGAAAGAGGCGTGCGTCAGCCCGGCTTCCGTGACCCGATCATGATGATCGCCATGCCGGCCAGGCTCACCGCGACGCCAATCCAGTCTGGCAAGGTCGGCTGGATGCCGTCCACCCACCACAGCCAGAGGATGGCCACCGTGATGTAGACGCCGCCGTAGGCCGCGTAGACGCGGCCGGCGGCGGTAGGGTGCAAGGTCAGCAGCCAGGCGAACACGGCCAAACTGGCCGCGGCCGGCACGAGAAGCCAGGCCGAGCGCTCCTGCTTCAGCCACAGGTAGGGCAGGTAACAGCCAACGATCTCGGCCACCGCAGTGGCGAAGAACAAGGCAACGGTCTTGATGAAATCCATGGCGGAATTGTCCGCGGCGGCGGCTGTCGGTCGCCCAAGCGAACCATTGCAGCCTGGCGCCAACAGTTCGACTCCGCCGTGCGCATCGATGCATGGCTGAGGGACCATTGACGGGCGGCCTGCCTCGGGATGGTGAATTTCCGCTACAGGGTCGGCTGCAGCCCGACGCGCGGATCGATGAGTGACCGGTTCTGCCCGGAAAGCACACGGCCTCCGAGATTCGTCAGTGTCAGTCTGGGCTATAGCTCAGACTGACAAGCAGTCGGCGTCAATTCACTGAATCGCCCATCCGACTCCACCGGATCAGAACCGTCGCTGCGTGCAAACCAGAACCGGGACGCCGCTTGGCGGGGGCTTGGCGTACTTTGAATTCCGTTTTCTGAAGGGACCCCCAGGAGAAGGCTTCGGGCGGCCGGTGGGAGCGACCGGAGTTGCATCGGCTACTCGGCCAGTTGCGCAAGGGCGATGTGCTGGTGGTCTGGAAACTCGACCGGCTGTCGCGCTCGCTCAAGGACGTGCTGACGCTGATGGAGAAGGTGCAGCAGCGCGGCGCTGGATTCCGCAGCCTGACCGAGGCGATCGATACCACCAGCGCGGCCGGCCGCATGATGATGCAGATGGTGGGTGTCTTCGCCGAGTTCGAGCGGGCGATGCTGCGCGAGATGACCAAGGCGGGGCTCGATGCAGCGCGTTTGCAAGGCCGCATCGGCGGTCGCCGGCGCAAGCTCAAACCCAACCAGGAAGATGAAATCGCTCGCTTGATAGCTATGGGGGACCGGTCAGCTGCCGACGTCGCAAGGCTGTTCGGGGTCCATCCCGCTACGGTGTCTCGCTTGCTTCGGACGCGCGGCGACCCGGCCGCTTAACCCGGTTTTTCGTTCCATTGCTCCCCAGACCCCTACAGCGAGCGCCGCGTGCGCGCGCACGTCTTCCTGTGCATGCTGGCTTACTACGTGGAGTGGCACATGCGCGCGCGCCTGAAGCCCGTGCTGTTCGACGACGAGCATCTTGACGAGGCCAGCGCCCGCCGCGCCTCACCGGTGCTCAAGGCGGTTCGATCCGAACAGGCCAAGGCCAAGGACGCGAGCAAGCACGCCGACGATGGCTTGCCATTGCACAGCTTCACAACCCTGCTCAAGGACCTGGGCACCCTGACCTACAACGTCACGCACACCGCGCTCAATCCCGAAGCCAAGATCGTCATCACGACCCGGCCCACGCCACTCCAGGACAAACCCATCAGACTGCTCGGACTCAATCCCGCTTGTACCCAGTAGTCGGGCCCCGCTGATCCGAAAAGTTCAACGGCGACGCAGAATTACGTCTGGGGCCGGGCCAAAGTTCGGGTTAGAGGCATCCGATCCCAGTCTTGTAAACGTGCAGGATTCAGGGGAGGGCTCAGTCGTTATGCCTGAATGCAGGTTCATCTTGACCTCCAGTTTGTCTTTGAGCTGGCGCCGTAGCGTATTGCTTTCGTCAAGCGTTATCCAACGTCATCACCGCAGCGTGTAGAGATAGGCGGCGATGTCGCGTGCTTCCTGGTCAGTGACGCCCATGTTCGGCATCGCATTGCCGGGTACCACACCCTGAGGGTCCTGGATCCAGCGCACCAGGTTGGCCGGGGTATTGCGCAACATGCCGGCGATATAGGCGCGAGTGCCAAAGCGCGTGAGCGGCGGGCCGATGTTGCCATTGGCTCCCTCTATGCCCGGCACCACGTGGCAGCCGGCGCAACCAAACGCGTTGATCAGCGCCGGAGCACGCCGGGCGTCGCCGCCGACGACCTGCCAGACCGGTTCGGCAGCCGGCGCCGGACTTGCCGCAAGCGCTGATGCGAGGAGCAAAACGGCCTCGGCCCCAGCACAAGCTGCTTGCCACGCTCTCTTAGGCCGCAACGTTCGGCCGCAGGCATGGGACTGCGATGTTCTGGTCATCGGTTCATCCACCACAAGGCTGGATGGTGGCGAGGTTTCCGATCGCGAAGCTGGTCGCAATCAGAAACAGCACGCTCACGAGCATCCCCGCCATCGCCAGAAAACGCGAGCGGCCGTCGCCGCCGCCGAGCACGTTGTGTGCATCACCTGGTTTCTCGCGACTGGTGCGTCGCCAATTCAAATATGAGACGACTCCTGCCGCCAGGCAGATCAACAGCGCAATCACTTCGACCCACAGGATCATGCCGACCAGGTTTCCCCACAACGGCGCCGCGAGCGGCGCGTCGTGCGGATAGCAAGCGTAGCCGCCCATGCTTACGCTGACGGACAACTGCAGCAGCCAGGCGATCGGCGCGCCGATCAGCTCGAACCAGAGGCTCCAGGGTGCCACCTGATGGCGGTGCGGCGAGGGATGCGATGGGCGCCCGGGCGCCGGGCGGTCGTCCGAGGTAGCAGGTGCACTCATGAGGCAGCTTCTCCTGTTGCTCGTTCAGCGTCCGAGATACGGCGAGACATAGAAGCTCAGAAACACCGCGACCCAGACCGCGGTGACGAAATGCCAGTACAGCACCGCAATCGAGATCGTCGAGTGGCGCCGCACGCCGAAGTAGCCGAGCAGCGTCCAGACGAATAGCATCGAGAGCATCACCACGCCGACCAGTACGTGGGTCAGGTGAAAGCCGGTCACGGTGAAATAGAGCGAGCCGTAGGCGTTCGTCGCGGGCGTGAAATCCTTGTGGCTCCATTCGGTGCCTTCGAGCGCGACGAACGCGATCGCGAGCACGATCGAGGCTGCAGTGCCGATCAGGAGCTGGCGCTGGTTGCCGGCCCGTATGCCCTTCTCTCCCCACCACATGGTCACGCTGCCGAGCAGCAGCACGATGGTTCCGGGAATCGCCAGGTCGAGCTTCGGCGGACCGCCCGGCGGCCAGGCACCGCCGTTCTGCGATGCGATGTAGAAGTAGCTGAACAGCAGGTAGGAAAAAAGCGCCGCCTCGGTCGCGATCAGCACGATCATGCCCCACCAGCCCGACGACAGCCGCCCTTTGCTGCCGACCGGCAGGGCCTGGCCGTCATAGAGGCGCTCAGCGTGTCGATGGTCAGCCATGGGCGATGTCCATCGTTTGCCCGAGCTTGGCTTCGGGCCAGAGCCACACCACGGTCGCGACCAGCGAGGCCCCCAGTGCGGCGCCGAACACCCACCAGGAATGGGCCAGCATGCCCAGGAACATGATCGCCAGCGCGATCGACAGCCACAGCGGCGCGAGCGAGTCGCCGGGCATGCGCAGGATCACGTCGGGGATCGCATCGAGTGCGGTCGTGCCAATGGTTTCGCGACCGTCGTCGAGCAGGAACCCTTCGGTGGTGGAGCTTTCGCCCCCATGGGTTTCCATCTGGCTCTCCCACAGTGGATAGCGGCTTGCCACCGTCGGTATCACCGCGAAGTTATAAGGCGGCGGCGGCGACTCGGCCGCCCATTCGAGCGACGGCCCGGCCCAGGGGTTCGGTCCGGCACGCTCGCCGTGGCGCAAGCTCCGCCAGACGTTGACGAGGAACAGCAGCACGCCGAACGCGAACAGATACGCGCCGATCGTGATAACGAGGTTGGCCGTGTCCCATCCGAGGCCCGGCGGGTAGGTGTAGATGCGCCGGGGCATTCCGAGCAGCCCGAGGATGTGCATTGGAAAGAATCCGACGTTGAAGCCGACGAACATGATCCAGAAGGTCCATTTGCCCAGGCGCTCGTTCATCAGCCGCCCGGTGAACTTCGGGAACCAATAGTGAATGCCGCCGACGACCGGAAACACGTTGATGCCGATCAGCACGTAGTGCAGGTGCGCCACGACAAAGTAAGTGTCGGTAAGCTGTCGGTCGAACGGCACCGCGGCGGTCATGAAGCCCGAGACACCGCCGATCACAAACACGATCACGAAGCCGGTGAAGAACAGGAACGGCGTCTTGAAGATCGGATGTCCGGTCCAGATCGTCGCGAGCCAGGCGAACACGGCGACCGCGCTCGGAATCACGATGGCGAAGCTCGCCGCGCTGAAAAACGATAGCGAAACCGGCGGCAGGCCGGTCGCGAACATATGGTGCACCCAGACGCCGAAACCCAGCACCATCGTCGTCACGGTCGCAAGCGCCACCGCGGTGTAGCCCACCAGCGGGCGGCGGCAGAAGGTCGGCAGCCCGTCGGAGACAATGCCCATCGCGGGCAGCACGATCGCATAGACCCAAGGGTGCCCGAACATCCAGAACAGGTGCTGCCACAGCAACGGCTGCCCGCCGCCGGCCACGTCGAAAAAGTGCATCCCGAAGCGTCGGTCCATCCAGAGCATCAGGAACGCGAGGCTCACCGCCGGCACCGCGAAGATGTTGCCAACCGAAGCCGTCAGCGTCCCCCACACCAGGATCGGCACGCGGTTGATCGACATGCCGGGCGCGCGCGTGCGAATCAAGGTAACGATGAAGTTGATCGACCCCACGGTCGTCGAGACGCCGAGCAACACCATGCCAAGCGCGTAGAGGTCGATGTTGATGCCCGGGTTGTACGCGAGCGACGCGTACGGGACATAGTTGAACCAGCCGGCATCCGGCGCCCTGCCGAGCGGGAAGCTTCCGTACAGGAAGATGCCCGCGAACAGAAAAATCCAGTAAGAGAATGCGTTCAGGCGCGGAAACGCCATGTCGCGCGAACCGAGCAACAGAGGCCACAGGAAGTTGCTGAATCCCGAGAGCACCGGCAGCGCGTAGAGAAAGATCATCGTCACGCCGTGCATCGTGAACAGCTGGTTGTACTGCTCGGGTGTGAGCGCGCTCTGGTTCGGCAGTGCGAGCTGCCAACGCATCGCCACCGCTTCGAGGCCGCCGAGGAGGAGGAAGACGAACGAGGTGATGAGATAGCGCTTGCCGATCGCCTTGTGGTCGACCGATGCAAGCGCACCGAGGAGGCCGGCTTTGGTTTCCCAGATGCGATGGAGCCGCGGCGCGATGCTCGCATCGTCGGCGGGCCGGGCGATGATGGGCCTGCGCAAGGCGTCGGTGTTGGCCATGGATTTTTTCTACTGGAGGGTTTGCAGGTAGGTCACCACCGCGCTCAGGTCCGGCCCCGAGATCGCCATGGTCGGCATCCGCGATCCGGGTTTGAGCGCCTGTGCATCGGCGATCCACGCGCCCAGATTGCCCGGCGTGTTCGGCAACAGTCCCGCCGCGATCGTGCGCCGGCTCATCAGATGGGTCAGATCCGGGCCCAGAATGCCCCCA
>JBBSTP010000100.1:0-7561 GCA_038235795.1 Lysobacterales bacterium
CCGATGTACGAAATGACTTCGTAACCGTTGGTCAGGCGCACCTTGGCCACCTTGCGAAGCGCCGAGTTCGGCTTCTTCGGGGTGGTGGTGTAGACGCGGGTGCACACGCCACGGCGCTGCGGGCAGCTCTCCAGCGCAGGCGACGTGCTCTTGTAGGTTTCCGGATTGCGCGGCTTGCGCACAAGCTGGTTGATGGTTGCCATTTTGGGGCTCGATTAAGGGGCCGGGGCCCTGGTAGAAAACAGGAGTAACAAACAAGATTGAACGCTGGAAACTTTAACGACGAAGTTGGCCGGATTGAGCGCAATCCGGCCGACTTGACGAAAAAGTATAGCCCGCGCTTGACCATTCCGTCAAACGAGCCATACCGGACGATCGGGCCAGCGCACATAGCGCCCGGCACGGTCGAAACTGCGATCCCGCCCATCCTTGGGCCCAACACGAGGCGCTCCCTGCGCCTCTTTTGGTGATCTGGACGGCGTAATGCCGTCAACTAACCTTGCAAGTATAACCCACTGCCCGAGGCGTTGGCGCAGCACACCTGCTCAAAACAGCCCTCCCGGCAATCCACCAGGAGGGCGTTGTCGCGTTACTCGCCCGCCTCGGCTTCGACTTCCTCCGGCGGCGCATCGCCAGCCAGGGTCGCCATTTCCGCCTCGGTCAGGCCCGCCGCGTTCTTGCGGCGCTGGGTGTGGTACGCAAGACCGGTACCGGCCGGGATCAGGCGACCGACGATCACGTTCTCCTTCAGGCCGCGCAGGGTATCGCGGGTGCCACGAACCGCCGCTTCCGTCAACACGCGGGTCGTCTCCTGGAACGAGGCCGACGAAATGAACGACTCCGTCGCCAGCGACGCCTTGGTGATTCCCAACAGGACAGGATCGACCTTGGCCAAAATGAGCCCCTTGGCGGCAAGCCTGGCGTTCTCTTCGATCACGCGCTGGCGCTCGGCCTGTTCGCCATGCAGGTACTTGCTGTCGCCGCCATCCACGATCTCGACCTTGCGCAGCATCTGGCGAATGATCACCTCGATGTGCTTGTCGTTGATCTTCACGCCCTGCAGGCGATAGACGTCCTGGATTTCCTTGACCAGATAGGCCGCCAGCTCCTCGACGCCCTTCAGGCGCAGGATGTCCTGCGGGGTCGGCTCGCCGTCCACCACGGTCTCGCCCTTCTCGACGTGCTCGCCTTCGAACACGATGATCTGGCGGTACTTCGGGATCAGCTCTTCATGGTCACCATCCGGGTGCTTGATCACCAGGCGCTGCTTGCCCTTGGTTTCCTTGCCGAAGCTGACCACGCCCGAGATCTCGGCGAGGATCGCCGCTTCCTTGGGCTTGCGCGCTTCGAAAAGATCGGCCACGCGCGGCAGGCCGCCGGTGATGTCGCGGGTCTTGGACGCTTCCTGCGGGATCTTGGCGACCACGTCGCCCACGCCGACGGCCGCGCCGTCCTGCAGGTTGACGATCGATCGCGGCGGCAGCATGTACTGCGCCGGCAGGTCGGTGCCCGGGATGGTGAGGTCGTTGCCCTTCTTGTCGACGATGCGCACCAGCGGACGCAGGTCCTTGGCCTGGGTGGCACGGCGCTTCGGATCGGTGATCTCGCGCGAGGCGAGGCCGGTCAGGTCATCGGTCTTCTCGATCACGGTCACGCCATCGACGAAATCGACGAAGCGCATGAAGCCGGCGACTTCCGACACGATCGGGTGATTATGCGGGTCCCAGTTGGCCACGGTCTGGCCCGCCTTGACCTCGCCGCCATCCTTGACCTGGATGGTGGTGCCGTACGGCAGCTTGTAGCGTTCGCGCTCGCGGCCATGGTTGTCGAGCACCGACATTTCGCCGGAACGCGACACCGCGACCAGATTTCCGCTGGCATGGTTGACGTGTTTGAGGTTGTTGAACTTCACCGAGCCCGTGGTCTTGACCGTCACGTTGTCGATTGCCGCCGCACGCGACGCCGCGCCACCAATGTGGAACGTACGCATGGTCAGCTGGGTGCCGGGCTCGCCGATCGACTGCGCGGCCACCACGCCCACGGCCTCGCCATGGTTCACGGTATGCCCGCGGCCAAGGTCGCGGCCGTAGCAGTTGGCGCACACGCCGAATGCCGATTCGCAGGTGATGGTGGACCGCACCTTGATCGCCTGAACGCTGGCATCTTCGAGTTTCTGCACCCAGGCTTCGTCGAGCAGCGTGTTGCGGGTGACGAACGGATCTTCGTCGTGTCCGGGCAGGAACACGTCCTCGGCCACGATGCGGCCCAGCACGCGGTCGCGCAGCGGCTCGACCACGTCGCCACCTTCCCCGATCGGGGTCATAGTCAGGCCGTTGGCGGTGCCGCAGTCCGACGAGGTGATCACCACGTCCTGCGCCACGTCGACCAGGCGACGGGTCAGGTAACCGGAGTTCGCGGTCTTCAACGCCGTATCCGCCAGGCCCTTGCGCGCGCCGTGGGTCGAGATGAAGTACTGCAGGACGTTCAGGCCTTCGCGGAAGTTCGCGGTGATCGGGGTCTCGATGATCGAGCCGTCGGGCTTGGCCATCAAGCCGCGCATGCCGGCCAGCTGGCGGATCTGCGCCTGCGAGCCACGCGCGCCGGAGTCGGCCATGATGTAGATCGAGTTCATCGACTTCTGGTCGATGGTCTCGCCCTTGGCGTTCAGCACCTTCTCGGTACCGATCGTGTCCATCATCGCCTTGGCCACGCGCTCATTGGTGCGCGACCAGATATCGACCACCTTGTTGTAGCGCTCGCCACCGGTGACCAGGCCGCTCTGGTATTGCTGCTGGATTTCCAGCACCTCGGCCTCGGCCTCCTCGAGGATGCCCTTTTTCTCGTCCGGGATGGTCATGTCGTCGATGCCGATCGACACGCCGGCGCGGGTTGCGAACGCGAAGCCGGTGTACATCAGCTTGTCGGCGAACACCACCGTGTCCTTCAGCCCAAGCATGCGGTAGCTGCTGTTGATCAGGCGGCTGATGTTCTTCTTGGTCAGCTCGGTGTTGGCCAGCGCGAACGGCAGGCCGTCCGGCAGGATCTCGCGCAGCAGCGCCCGCCCGACCGTGGTGTCCACGATCGAGGTCTGGTTGCTGCGGCTGCCGTCATCGGCGATCACGATCTCGCTGATGCGCACCTTGCACTTGGCGTGCAACTGCACCACGCGGTTGTCGTAGGCGCGCTTCACTTCGGCGATGTTGGCGAACACCATGCCCTCGCCCGCCTTGTTCTCCAGCGCGCGGGTCATGTAGTACAGGCCCAGCACCACGTCCTGCGACGGCACGATGATCGGCTCGCCGTTGGCCGGCGACAGGATGTTGTTGGACGCCATCATCAGCGCGCGCGCTTCCAGCTGGGCTTCCAGCGAGAGCGGCACGTGGACGGCCATCTGGTCACCGTCGAAGTCGGCGTTGAACGCGGTGCAGACCAGCGGATGCAGCTGGATCGCCTTGCCTTCGATCAGCACCGGCTCGAACGCCTGGATACCGAGGCGATGCAGGGTCGGCGCACGGTTGAGCAACACCGGGTGCTCGCGGATGACTTCTTCCAGGATGTCCCAGACTTCCGCTTCTTCGCGCTCGACGAGCTTCTTGGCCGCCTTGATGGTGGTGGCCAGGCCACGACGCTGCAGCTTGGCGAAGATGAAGGGCTTGAACAGCTCCAGCGCCATCTTCTTCGGCAGGCCGCACTCGTGCAGGCGCAAGGTCGGACCGACCACAATGACTGACCGACCGGAGTAATCCACGCGCTTGCCGAGCAGGTTCTGGCGGAACCGGCCCTGCTTGCCCTTGATCATGTCGGCCAGCGACTTCAGCGGGCGCTTGTTGGTGCCGGTGATGGCGCGGCCACGACGGCCGTTGTCCATCAGCGCATCCACCGACTCCTGCAACATGCGCTTTTCATTGCGCACGATGATGTCCGGCGCATTGAGTTCCAGCAGGCGACGCAGGCGGTTGTTGCGGTTGATGACGCGGCGGTACAGGTCGTTCAGGTCGGAGGTCGCGAAGCGGCCACCATCCAGCGGCACCAGCGGACGCAGGTCCGGCGGCAGCACCGGCAGCACGGTCATGACCATCCATTCGGGCTTGTTGCCCGACTCAAGGAAGGCCTCGATCAGCTTGATCCGCTTGGTCAGGCGCTTGAGCTTGGTTTCCGAACCGGTTGATGCGATGTCTTCGCGCAGCTGCACCATCTCGCTCGGCAGGTCGAGCGTGCGCAGTAGGTCGAACACCGCCTCGGCGCCCATCGCGGCATCGAAGTCGTCGCCGTGTTCCTGGCGCATCTGCATGAACTGCTCTTCGTTGAGCAACTGGCCGCGTTCCATCGGGGTCAGGCCGGGCTCGGTGACCACGAACGCCTCGAAGTACAGGATGCGTTCGATGTCGCGCAGGGTCATGTCCAGCATCAGGCCGATGCGCGAGGGCAACGACTTCAGGAACCAGATGTGCGCGACCGGCGATGCCAGGTCGATGTGGCCCATGCGCTCGCGGCGCACCTTGGCCAAGGTCACTTCGGTGCCGCACTTCTCGCAGACCACGCCACGATGCTTCATGCGCTTGTACTTGCCGCACAGGCACTCGTAGTCCTTGATCGGGCCGAAGATGGCGGCGCAGAACAGGCCGTCACGCTCGGGCTTGAAGGTACGGTAGTTGATGGTTTCGGGCTTTTTTACTTCGCCGTAGGACCAGGAACGGATCAGGTCCGGGCTGGCCAACGCAATCTTGATTGCGTCGAAGTCCAGCGCCGGGCGCTGCTGGTTGAACAGGTTCAGAAGATCTTTCATGTGTTCTCTCCGAATCGGGGGCAATGAGGTGTGTGGATCACGCGGCGTCGCCGCCGCGCGTCATCGCATTCAGAGCTCCTCGAGTTCCATGTTGATGGCCAGGCTGCGGATTTCCTTGACCAGCACGTTGAAGGATTCCGGCATGCCGGCGACCATCTCGTGTTCGCCATCGACGATGTTCTTGTACATCTGGTTGCGGCCTTGCACGTCGTCGGACTTCACCGTCAGCATTTCCTGCAGGGTGTAGGCCGCGCCGTACGCTTCCAGCGCCCAGACTTCCATTTCGCCGAAACGCTGCCCACCGAACTGCGCCTTGCCGCCCAGCGGCTGCTGGGTGACGAGCGAGTACGGACCAGTGGAACGGGCATGCATCTTGTCGTCGACCAGGTGGTTGAGCTTCAGCATGTGCATGTAGCCGACCGTCACCTCACGCTCGAACGCCTCACCGGTACGACCGTCATGCAACGTGGTCTGACCGTGCAGCGGCAGGTCGGCGAGCGCGAGCATCATCTTGATCTCGGCCTCGTCGGCACCGTCGAACACCGGCGTCGCCATCGGCACGCCGTCGGTCAGGTTGTTGGCCAGCAGCAGCAGCTCGGCGTCGCTGAATTCCTTCAGGTTGACGCGCTCGGCATGGGTCCCGCGGTCGTGGTTGTAGATCTCGTCGAGGAACTTGCGCAGGTCGGCGATCTTGGCCTGCGCGTCCAGCATCCGCTGGATCTTCTGACCCAGGCCCTTGGCGGCCCAACCCAGATGCACTTCAAGGATCTGGCCAATGTTCATTCGGCTTGGCACGCCCAGCGGATTCAGCACGATGTCCACGGTCTGCCCGTCGATCATGTAGGGCATGTCTTCGACCGGAACAATGGTCGAGACCACGCCCTTGTTGCCGTGACGACCGGCCATCTTGTCGCCGGGCTGGATCCGACGCTTCACCGCCAGGTACACCTTGACCATCTTCAGCACGCCCGGGGCAAGGTCATCGCCCTGGGTGATCTTGCCGCGCTTGTCGTCGAAGCGACGATCGAACTCGGCGCGATGCGATTCCAGCTGGTTGGCGGCGCGCTCGATCGCATCGTTCGCCTCGTCTTCCTTCATCCGCAGCTGCAGCCAGTCCGCACGCTTCAAGCCGTCCAGCACCAGCGACGACACGGAGTCGCCCTTCTTGACGCCGGGACCGCCATTGGCGGTTTTGCCCAACAGGGTTTCGCGCAGGCGGGCGTAGATCGCGCCCTCGAGGATGCGGAACTGGTCGTCGAAGTCCTTCTTGACCCGGCGCACTTCCTCTTCCTCGATCTGGCGTGCGCGCTTGTCCTTTTCGATGCCGTCGCGGGTGAACACCTGCACGTCGATCACGGTGCCGTCCATACCGGGCGGCACGCGCAGCGAGCTGTCCTTCACATCGGACGCCTTCTCGCCGAAAATCGCACGCAACAGTTTTTCTTCCGGGGTGAGCTGGCTCTCGCCCTTGGGCGTGACCTTGCCGACCATGATGTCGCCGGCGCGCACTTCGGCGCCGATGTACACCACGCCGGATTCGTCCAGGCGGTTGAGCGCCATTTCGGACACGTTCGGGATGTCGGCGGAAATTTCCTCCGGCCCCAACTTGGTGTCACGCGCAACGCAGGTCAGCTCTTCGATGTGGATCGTGGTGTAGCGATCCTCTTCGACCACGCGCTCGGAGAGCAGGATCGAGTCCTCGAAGTTGTAGCCGTTCCACGGCATGAACGCGACCAGCATGTTCTGGCCCAACGCGAGCTCGCCGATGTCGGTGGAAGGACCGTCGGCCAGCACGTCACCACGCGCGATCACATCGCCTACGTTCACCAGCGGCGTCTGGTTGATGCAGGTGTTCTGGTTGGAACGCGTGTACTTGATCAGTGAATAGATATCGACGCCGGCATCCTGCTCGCCGGAAATCTCGGCTTCGTTCACCTTGACCACGATACGACCAGCGTCCATCTGTTCGATCACGCCACCGCGCAGGGCGTTCACGGTCACGCCGGAGTCGCGTGCCACGGCACGTTCGATGCCGGTGCCAACCAGCGGCTTTTGCGAGCGCAGCGTCGGCACGGCCTGGCGCTGCATGTTGGCGCCCATCAGCGCGCGGTTGGCGTCATCGTGCTCCAGGAACGGGACCAGCGCCGCCGCAACAGACACCGTCTGCATGGGCGAGACGTCCATGAAGTGGATTTCGCTTGGCGGCTTCAGCAGTGACTCGCCCTGGTAGCGGCACGCCACGAATGGCGCGGTGATCTTGTTCTTGGCATCACGCGGCGCATTGGCCTGGGCAATGACGTACTCGTTTTCTTCGATCGCCGAGAGGAACTCGACGTCGTCGGTCACCTTGCCGTCCACCACCTTGCGGTACGGGGTTTCCAGAAAGCCGTAGTTGTTGGTTCGCGCGAACACGGCCAGGGAGTTAATGAGGCCGATGTTCGGGCCTTCCGGCGTTTCGATCGTGCAGACGCGACCGTAATGGGTCGGGTGCACGTCGCGCACTTCGAAGCCGGCGCGCTCGCGGGTCAGGCCGCCCGGGCCAAGCGCGGAGACGCGACGCTTGTGGGTGACTTCCGACAGCGGGTTGTTCTGGTCCATGAACTGCGACAGCTGCGAGGAGCCGAAGAACTCCTTGATCGCGGCGGCAACAGGTTTGGCGTTGATCAGCTCCTGCGGGGTCAGGCCTTCGGACTCGGCCATCGACAGGCGCTCCTTGACCGCGCGCTCGACGCGGACCAGGCCCACGCGGAACACGTTCTCGGCCATTTCGCCGAC
>JBBSTP010000101.1:0-7536 GCA_038235795.1 Lysobacterales bacterium
CAGAAAGTCGGCGAGGAAGGCGTGGAGACGGCGCTGGCTGCCGTGGTACAGGACGATGCTGCCTTGCTTGGCGAGGCGGCAGACCTGCTCTACCACTTGCTGGTGCTGCTGCGCGCGCGGGGCCTGTCGCTGGCGGATGCAAAAGCGGTTCTGCAGGCACGCGAGGGCTGAATCTTCGTTTACCGAAGCGTCCAATCGAAGCGCGCCTGAGCGACTACCTAATTGATGTCGCTTCAGGCGGCGCTTACCGAATGCCGCACGCAGTTGCGCCCTTCTCCCTTGGCTAGGTACGGCGCGGCATAATTGGGACTAGAGGTGACAATGCGCATATTGATCGCGTTTTTTCTTGCATTGTGGACGATCGCCGGGGAGGCGAACGCGCAGCCCGCTGCCTGCGTCCCTGTCGTTATTGAAAACAGCAATGCGCTGTCACGTGCGACTGTTGTGCGGACTTCGACGGCGTGCATTCGTTATCTCCCGCAATCCGCCACGCGTGCATCGGGTTTGCCGATGGAGGTGCTGGTGTTTGCCGATCCGCAGCCTAAATCGGCGCTGGACGCCGACTATTTCCGGCGTGACATCATTGAGCCATTGCAGGGACATACCCAAGCCACACTAGGCTTGTCACTGGGTGACATCGTCGACGATGCGCCCGCTGTTTATCCGCTGGTGAAGGCAGCAACTGCGGAACTCGGAATGCCTTGGATGTACCTGCCAGGCAATCACGACATCGACGCATATGCCGCCAACGACATGGACTCGCTGCAAAGCTTCCATCGCGCATTCGGTGCCGACACCCACGCCCGCGAAACCGCACTGGTCACGTTCATCGCACTCGATGACGTGATCGCGCTACCGGGCCAGAAGCCGGCTTACATCGGTGGTATTCGCGAGGACCAGTTCGCCTTCTTGGAAGCCTACCTACCGACCTTGCGCAGGGATCGGCTGCTGGTACTGGCGATGCATATCCCATTGTTTGAAAAGGACCGCAAGGACAGTTTCCGCGACGCCGACCGCGCACGCCTGTTCGAGCTGCTGCGCGACTTCCCGCACCTGCTGGTACTCAGCGCGCATAGCCACACCCAGCAGCATGTTTTTCACGATGCCGGCGACGGATGGAACGGCGCGCAGCAGCTGCACGAATATAACGTCGGCGCCGCGAGTGGGGCGTACTGGTCCGGCATCAAGGACGCCGATGGCATCCCCGATGCAACGATGGCGGACGGCACCCCGAACGGTTTCGCGGTATTGACCGTGCAAGCGGGCGGAAAATACGCGCTTGCCTGGCATAACGCACGCGATTCCGCTGATAGCCAGATCGGTTTGCATGCACCCAAAGTGCTCCGGCGAGGCGCGTACCCCGCCTGGGGCGTGTACGCGAACGTCTACATGGGCATGGAAGACAGCCGCGTCGAGTATCGCGTCGATGACGGCGATTGGGCGCCTATGCGCAAGGTGCTGCAGCCGGACCCTGCATTGCTGGCTGAAAACATGCGCGATGACTTGGCGGACAGCTTGCGTGGCTACGACCGCTCTCCCGAAGCCGAACCTTCGCGGCACCTGTGGCGGGCCGCATTGCCCACCACGCTGGCGGTTGGCGAGCATCTGGTCGAGGTGCGCACTTTCGATCGCTGGCGCGGCGAGTTGCGGGCTACGACGACGTATCGGCTTGAGGATGCGGCGCCTTGAGGTCTGTTTTTACGGGGCAAGAAGTTCCGCGCGCTTGAGCGCATCGATGAGCAATTGACGATTGGCCGAAGGCTTGCGGGGCCAACCTGTGATGCGTTCGAGCACTTCGCCATCACGTACCACGAGGAAGGTCGGCATCTCCCAACCTGCTGGCAGCAGTGCCCATTCTTCCCGCTCGTAGATCTGCATGGCCTGTGCTGTTGGAAAACGCTGGTTCCATTCGCGCACGGCTTTCTGGTCCTCCTGCCCCGGCGGCAGAAGTAGCCAGCGCGCGTGCGCTGCGAATATCGGGCCAAGTAGGGGATCGTTAGAAATGTCTTCGGCTGCATCCTCGGAAAAGTGGCAGCCCGCCGTCACCAGGATTTGCGTTGGACCAAGATCCATTGCGGACCTCACCAGGCTCGTCTTGTCGTCGCTCGTACGCCAGACGCTGATAGGCGGGGCGCTGTCATGGTATGGATCCACCATCCTCGGAAGCTCTGGCAGGTCAGAATTTGGGTGTTCAACCGCGTAGCGTTTGGCATCATCGAAGCGGCGCAGCCTGAGCAGCGCGTCGTAAACCTGTCGAAAATCCTGCGCCTGTGCGATGTCAGCTTCTTTCATGGCTGCGACGACATCGCGCAGACGCTCGGTGGTCTTCGGTGTGGGCGATTCGAATGCAGTGAGTTGGACCGCACGCATCAGGTACAACATCTCTCGCTCGGACAATTTCCTGATTGCATCCGGGTTGCCGAACAAATGTGAGAACAACTCATCAAAGCGTTGGTGTAGTTCCGAACGACCGCTGCCATCGGGCCGCGCCATGCGGTAAAGCTCGTCGAAAGCGATTTCCACCTTGCCGGCAGCGTCTTGCCGGTTTCGCCAAGCTGGTGGTGCGTCGGGATGCCGGGACCTGACCGTCGATGAGTATTCCGCGACATCAAAAAGAGTCAATATCACCCTGACTTCGTCGTCGGTGAGTTCCGTCGCCAGGTCTCCGGTGTCAAATCCACCCAGTCCATTGCGCCCAAACACGAGGCTAGCCAGGAAACGTCGACGCGCCAGTGGTGGTAACGCATCCAATGGGGTTGCATGCCCCGCGTTAGCTGCCAGATACGCATCAAGCGCATCGCGCGAGTGCAATGAAGTGTGCTTGCCGGCGAGCGCCGTCGATGTCTTGTCGCCATTGGCCTGGGGCGTTGATGGCGTTGAAGCTGTTGCCATGCTGCAGGAGAGCACTGCAGCTAGCACACTGAACGGCAGGATTAGGTAGAGCCGATGCACTCGCATCAGGGAGTGATCTCCTCAAACGACTCCACCCGCACATGGCCGTGCGTGTTCTCGCCGCGGCGCGGCTCGGGATAGTCCTCGCGGCGGTCCAGCAGGATCGTGCGCATGCCCGCATCGCGTGCGGCGTCGAGTTCGGCGACCACGTCGGACAGGAACAGGATGTCGCCCGGGCTGCGGTTGAGCGCATCGGCGATCAGCCGGTAACTGTCGGCATCGCGTTTGGGGCCGGCTTCGGTATCGAAGTAGCCGCTGAACAGCGCGGACAGGTCGCCGGCATCGGAATTGCCGAACAGCAGTCTCTGCGCGGGCACCGAACCCGACGAGTACACCGCCAGCCGGTGCCCGGCGGCGTGCCAGGCGTGAAGCCGCGGGGCCACGTCCGGGTACATGTGCGCGGTGAAGTCGCGGCTGCGGTAGCCGGCCATCCAGATCATGCCCTGCAGCGCCTTGAGCGCGGTGTGCTTGCGGTCCTGGTCGATCCAGCCTTGCAGGGTTTCGACAATGACGTCGTCGTCGCAGATCGCGCCATGTTCGGTAGCGACAACGTCCAACCAGTGGCGCACTTCGTGCTCATGCCCGTGTTCGCGTACGAAGCGCGGCAGTTCGCGGCGCGCGTACGGGAACAACACGTCCTTGACGAAGGAAATCGACGAGGTGGTGCCTTCGATGTCGGTGAGGATGGTGGTTTTCATTCGCTTGTCCCGCCAGCTTCGTAGCGCGGGAAACGCTTGGCGATATCTACGCCGGTGAAATGGCCGACCCAGCCATCGGGCTCGGTGAAGAAGCGGATCGCCACGAAGCTCGGCTCCGGCCCCATGTCGAACCAGTGGGTCATGCGGTCTGGCACCGCGATCAGATCGCCGGCCTCGCACAGCACTTCAAAGACCTGCTCGGCCACGTGCAGGGTGAACAGGCCCGAGCCGGCGACGAAGAACCGCACTTCGTCTTCCTCGTGGAAGTGCTCGTCGAGGAACTTGGTCCGCATCGCCTCGCGGTTCTCGTTGTCGGGCGCAATGCTGACCACGTCGATGCTGCGAAAGCCCCGCGCTTCGACCAGACGATCGATGTCGGCGCGGTATGCGGCCATGACCACGTCGGCCGGATCGCCGGGCTGCACCGCCTGGGTGGCCTCCCATTGTTCGAAGCCGACGCCGATCTTTGCCAGTTCGTCGGCGATCTCGGCGTGACTGGTCGTGTTCAGCCGCGGTGTCTGCGGCGCTTCATCGGCAAAGATCCTGAGCCGGCTCATTGCCGCAACCTGCGCAGGTCGAGTTCACAGCCAAGCAGGAATTCGAACGCTTCCAGGTGCCGTCGAGTTTCGGCCATGTCGCGGCCCCAGGTGTACAGGCCGTGGCCGTCGATCAGGTAACCCCACATGCGCTGCTGGTCTAGAAGTGCGTCCACCTGCGCCGCCAGCTGCATCATGTCCTGGGTGTTGCCCAGCACCGGCACGTCGATGGCGGCCTCGTGCGTGCTGTTGCCGGTGAAGGCCTTGAGCAGCTCATAACCTTCCAGGCGCACGTGCCCATCGGACGCGTACAGGCGTGACGCGACGGTCTGCACCCGTGAATGCGTGTGCAGGACGCAGCCGATGTCGGGGAAGCGGTGGTAGAGCTGGGTGTGCAGCAAGGTTTCCGCGGACGGACGAAGCTCACTGCCGACCGGATTGGCGTGGAAATCCACGACCATGATGTCGGCCTCGGTCAGCGTGCCCTTGTCGCGGCCGGATACGGTGATCGCTGCATGGCGTTCATCCAGACGCAATGAAAAATTGCTGCTGGTCGCCGGCGTCAATCCCGCGCGCGACAGTTCGCGGACATTGGTGATGATCTCGCCAGCCAGGTGGCGCAGGTGCTGCACGTCGTAGGCATCTTTCATGCGCGCAAGTGTAGCGAATCGGATATTTGGCTTCTGCATTGCCGGTTAACAAAAAACCCGGCCGAAGCCGGGTTTCCTGATTGTGCCGCAAGCCGTCAATCAGGCTTGCGGGCCTTCATGGAACTTGGGTTCGGGCTCCATGGTGGGGCCACCACCGTGGGTATCGTTGCCCGGTGCCATTTCGCTGCGGTTGTAGCCGTACAGGCGATACACCACCAGGCCGATGGCTGCCCAGATAAAGAACAGGCTGATGGTATACACGGACAGGTTCACGAACAGCAGCAGGCAGCCCGCGACCGCCAACGGGCAGACGACCCACACGAGAGGCGTGCGGAATGGGCGCGGCCGATCGGGTTGCTGCTTGCGCAGGATCATGACGCCGACCGCCACCATGATGAACGCGAACAGCGTGCCCGAGTTGGAAATGTCGGCGAGGATGCCCACCGGGAACATCGCGCCGAAGAACGCCACGAACACGCCAGTGATCATGGTGATCACATACGGAGTGTTGTACTTCGGGTGGATCTTCGAGAGCTTCTCCGGCAGCAGGCCGTCACGCGACATGGTGAAGAAGATGCGGGTCTGGCCGTAGATCATCATCAGCACCACCGATGGCAGCGCAATTGCCGCGGCGAGGCCGATCATGTTACCGACCTTGCCGAAGCCAATCATGCGCATCACGTGCGCGAGCGGCTCCTTGCTGCAGACGAGCGCATCGACATTGGACGCCATTGCGCAGGCGGCAGCCATCTCCGGTGTACCCGGAGCCAGCACAACGCCATCCGCCCCGACCATCGGCGCCGAACCGGCTGCACCTACTGCGCCATAGCCCACCAGCAGGTAAAAGATGGTGCACACCGCCAGCGAGCCGAGTAGGCCGATCGGGATGTTGCGATTCGGATTCTTGGTTTCTTCCGACGCTGTGGACACCGCATCGAAGCCGACATAAGCGAAGAAGATCGACGCCGCAGCGCCCAGCACGCCGACGCCACCCATCGGGCTGCCCCAGCCGGTCGGGAAGAACGGTTCGAAGTTGTCGCTGTTCACCGCCGGCAGGGCGATGATGATGAAGGCGACCAGCGCTGCGATCTTGATCGAAACGAGTACTGCATTGACCTTGGCCGATTTGGAGGTGCCGATCACCAGCAGCCATGTCACCAACAACGCAATGGAGAACGCGAGGATATTGAAGGTGCCGCCGTCATACGGGCCGGTCTGCAGCCAGCGCGGCAATGACAGGACGCCGGGTTCGATAAGCCCGAACAGGTTGGTATGCGTCAGCAGTCCGTTCATGTAGCCGGACCACCCCACCGACACCGCGCCTGCCGCGACCGCGTACTCAAGCACCAGCGCCCAGCCCACGATCCAGGCCAGGGCCTCGCCGAGCACGCCGTAGGTATAGGTATAGGCCGAACCCGCCACCGGGATCATTGCCGCCAGCTCCGCGTAGGCCAGGGCCGCCAGCGCGCACACCACCGCGGCAATGACGAAGGCCACCATCATCGCCGGGCCGGCCTTCTGGCCAGCCTCTGCGGTCAGCACGAAGATGCCGGTGCCGATCACCGCACCAATCCCAAGCATGGTCAGCTGGAATGCGCCAAGCTGGCGGGTCAGCGCCTTCCTTCCGGCGGTTTCAAGAATTCTGTCGAGCGGCTTGACGCGCCAAAAAAGCATTGTGTTCTCCCCAGGCAATGCGAACGGAGCACGTTGATCCGTGCGGATGATGCATGGCGCCGACCTTACCGGGGGATCGGGGTTCTGCACAAGCGCCAATCGGCCATTCAGCGGTGATAATCGATATCCCGGATGATGATGCGGTGCAGCATGCGTGTTCATGACCATGTTCTTGTCGACGGCCTGGCGTCCTACGGGCGTCGATGGCCGCTCGAAAACGACACGGTCGCATTGTTCCAGGCATTGCTCCGCAATGAGACGGACGCATTCCAGCGCGAGCGCGTGGCAGGCCATTTCACCGCGTCGGTCTGGCTGGTCAGCGCCGATGCTGCGCGTGTGCTGCTGACCCACCACCGTAAGCTTGGCCTGTGGTTGCAGCTTGGCGGGCATGCCGATGGCGAACGCGACCTGCAGGTGGCGGCATTGAAGGAAGCCGAGGAGGAATCCGGTTTGACCGGACTGCGCATCGAGCCCGGGATCTTCGACCTGGACCGGCACCGCATTCCCGAGCACAAGGGCGTGCCCGAACACTGGCATTACGACGTGCGTTATGTGGTGCGCGCGGGGTCGAACGAGGCCTATGTCGTCAGCGACGAATCGCACGACCTGGCCTGGCGCCGCATCGCCGATCTCGCGGAGTGCGCCGAAGCCGACCCGTCGGTGCGGCGAATGGCGGGCAAGTGGCTGTCGCGTGATGGGCGCGGCTGATCCCCTTCAGTACAGAAGGCGCGTGCGCAAGGTGCCTGGGATCGCGGCCAGGTCTGCGCGCAGGTCGGCAGCCTGGGTATCGCCGGTGCTGATGTCGATGACCACGTAGCCGACATTGGCGTCGGTGCGCAGGAACTGCCCGTCGATGTTGATGCCGCGCTGGCTGAAGATTTCGTTGACCCGCGACAGCACGCCCGGCACGTTCTGGTGGATGTGCAGCAGCCGATGACTGCCGTCGTGTTCGGGCAGGGTGACCTCGGGGAAATTCACCGCGGACAGGGTGCTGCCGTTGTCGCTGTAGCGGACCAGCTTTGCCGC
>JBBSTP010000102.1:0-7536 GCA_038235795.1 Lysobacterales bacterium
AAACCAGGATGTGTTCAATACAACATGACGGACAAGGCTGAGGACATTGCGGCACTGCTGGACCCGACGGTGACGTCGCTGGGACTGGAGTTGCTCGGCATCGAATACCTGCCCGCACCGGGCGGCGCGACGGTGCGCCTGTATATCGACGTGCCGCAGGCCGATGGCACCGAACGTTTTGTCGGCATCGAGGACTGTGAAGCGGTGAGCCGCGAGGTCTCCGCGCAACTCGATGTCGAAGACCCGATTACGGCCAACTACACGCTGGAAGTGTCGTCGCCCGGGCTTGATCGTCCGCTGTTCAGCGCCGCGCAGTTCGCGCGCTACATCGGCGAGTCCGCCAAGGTCACGTTGAAGCTGCCGCAGGACGGCCGCCGTCGCCTGCAGGGCGCGATCCTCAGGGTCGAAGGCGAGACCATCGTATTCGCGCTCGACAATGCCGAATTCGTGGTGGACGCCGGCAACATCGACAAGGCGCGCCTGGTCCCGGACTGGGTCGCCCTCGGGCTGGCCCCGGCGGTGGACACATCCGGACGTGACGCGCGGCCGGGCAAGCAGAAGAAGGCAGCGGGCCGAAAGCCGGCTGCAAAGACATCAACCAACAAGCCGGCGGCGCGCACGCCGTCCGATGCGGAGTAATCGTAAATGAGCAAGGAACTGTTGCTGGTCGTGGATGCGGTTGCGGCCGAGAAGGGCGTCCCGGAAGCGGTGATCCTGGAGGCGATCGAAGCGGCGCTGGCATCGGCGGCCAAGAAGCGCTACGCCGAGCAGGACGTGCTGGTGCGCGTGGCGATTGACTCCAAGGACGGTAGCTACGAGACCTTCCGTCGCTGGGAAGTGGTGGCTGACGACGTGGTGATGGAATCGCCGGACCGCCAGCTGCGCCTGATGGACGCGATCGACGAAAGCGACGATGCCGAGGTCGGCGACTACATCGAAGAGCAGATCGAGAATCCTGATTTCGGTCGCATCGCAGCCCAGGCCGCCAAGCAGGTGATCGTGCAGCGCGTGCGCGAAGCCGAGCGCGCGCAGGTCATCGACGCCTGGAAGGACCGCGTTGGCGAACTGGTCACCGGCGTGGTCAAGCGCGTGGAGCGCGGCAACATCTACGTCGACCTGGGCGGCAATGCGGAAGCAATCATCGCCAAGGACAAGGGCATCCCTCGCGACGTGCTGCGCACCGGCGACCGCGTGCGCGGCTACCTGTTCGACGTACGCTCCGAGCCGCGAGGCCCGCAGTTGTTCATCAGCCGCGCCGCGCCGGAATTCATGATGGAACTGTTCAAGCTGGAAGTGCCGGAAGTCGGCCAGGGCCTGGTCTCGATCATGGCCTGTGCGCGTGATCCCGGCGACCGCGCCAAGATCGCGGTGCTGGCGCACGACAACCGCACCGATCCGATCGGCGCTTGCATCGGCATGCGTGGTTCGCGCGTGCAGGCAGTGACCAACGAACTCAACGGCGAGCGCGTCGACATCGTGCTGTGGAGCGACAATGCCGCGCAGTTCGTGATCAGCGCGATGGCGCCGGCCGAGGTGCAGTCGATCATCGTCGACGAGGACAAGCACTCGATGGACCTGGCGGTCGCCGAAGACAAGCTGGCGCAGGCGATCGGCCGTGGCGGCCAGAACGTGCGCCTCGCCAGCCGCTTGTCGGGCTGGCAGCTCAACGTGATGACCGCTGACCAGGTCCAGGCCAAGTCGGAGGCCGAACAGGCCGCCGCGCGCCAGCTGTTCATGGACAAGATGGAAGTCGACGAGGAAATCGCCGGCATCCTGGTTGCAGAAGGCTTCAGCACGGTCGAGGAAATCGCCTACGTACCGGTTGGCGAACTGCTGGCGGTCGAGGGCTTCGACGAGGACATCGTCGAGGAACTGCGTTCGCGCGCGCGCGATGCGCTGCTCAATGATGCGCTGGCGGTCGAGGAAGGCCTGGAAGACCAGCAGCCTGCCGAGGACCTGCTGTCGCTGGAAGGCATGGACGAGACCACCGCATTTGCGCTTGCCGAACGTGGTATCCGCACCCGTGAGGACCTGGCCGAGATGGCGACCGACGAAATCGCCGACATCGAGGAAGTCGGTGACGAGCGCGCCGCCGCCTTGATCATGGAAGCACGCAAGCACTGGTTCGAATGAGAATTGCCGTAGGCCCGTGAAAGGGCCTGCACGAGCGTCGCAAGGTCGTATCGCGATAAACTCGCCCACCTCCGCCCGGGACCTGTCCCGGGCAATGCACCGGAATCCGAATGTCGCAGCAAACCACCATCCGCAAGCTAGCCGAACTGGTCAATACCCCGGTCGAGAAACTGCTGGAGCAGCTGGCCGAGGCCGGCATGAGCTTCAACGGGCCAGACCAGGTCGTCACCAGCATGGAAAAAGTGAAGCTGCTGGGCTTCCTCAAGCGCTCGCACGGTAAGGCGGACCAGGCTGCAGACGACATCGTCGCGCCGAGCAAGATCACCTTGAACCGCAGCCGCAAGCAGGAAATCACTGTTGGCGGCAGCAGCAAGACAGGTCGCGGACCCAGCACCATTGACGTGGTGGTTCGCAAGAAGATCACCCTCAAGCCGGGTGCGGAACCCGCGCGCCCGACCAAGTCCGGCGATGAGCCCGATGCCGAACGTGCCGAGATCCTGCGCAAGCTGGAGGAATCCCGCCAGCGCAACCTGACCGAGCAGCAGCGTCTGGCCGAAGTGGACAAGCGCCGTGACGACGATCTTGTGGAGCAGCGGCGCAAGGCCGAGGACGAAGCGGAACGCCTGCGGATGGAAACCGCCGCTGCGGCAGAAGTCGCGGTTGCCGAAGAAGCAGTCAAACCCAAGCCTGGCCACCACGGCCACGCCAAGCCGGCACCAGCGCCGTCGCGTGAGCCCGAAAAGGGCGCAGGGCACAAAGCCAAGCCGCACCGCGGCTCGCATGCGATGGTCGCGGGCGTGGAGGACGACGACAGCGCAGCACAACGCTTCGCCGGCCAGTTGCATCTGTCCGCATCCGAGCGCGCGCGTCGCGGCGCCTCATCGCGCGGCAAGCCGAAACAGCGCCATCGTTCGCAGGACCAGTCGCGCACCGGCACCGGCTTCACCAAGCCGACCGCGCCGATCATCCGTGAAATCGCCATCGGCGACGCGATCACCGTCTCCGACCTCGCGCAGAAGCTGGCGATGAAGGGCGGCGACGTGGTCAAGGCGTTGTTCAAGATGGGCGTGATGGCCACCATTACCCAATCCATCGACCATGACACCGCGGTGCTGATCACCGAGGAACTCGGCCACAGCGCCGTCCATGAGGACGCCGGCGACGCCGAGAGCGAGTTGCTGGCGCATGTGGAGGACGTGCAGGGCGACCTGCAGTCGCGTCCGCCGGTCGTGACCATCATGGGACACGTCGACCACGGCAAGACCTCGTTGCTGGATTACATCCGCACCACCAAGGTCGCTTCGGGCGAGGCCGGCGGCATCACCCAGCACATCGGCGCCTACCATGTGCAAACCCCCAAGGGCGTGATCAGCTTCCTTGACACCCCGGGCCATGCCGCGTTCACCCAGATGCGCCAGCGCGGCGCCAAGTTGACCGACATCGTGATCCTGGTGGTGGCGGCCGACGACGGCGTGATGCCGCAGACGATCGAGGCCGTGCAGCATGCGAAGGCGGCGAAGGTGCCGCTGATCGTGGCGATCAACAAGATTGACAAGGCCGGCGCCGATCCGTCGCGGGTCAAGAACGACCTGCTGGCGCACGACGTCGTATCCGAGGATTTCGGCGGCGACACCCAGATGGTCGAGCTGTCGGCCAAGACCGGCGACGGTGTGGACGACCTGCTGGATGCGATCAACCTGCAGGCCGAAGTGCTCGACCTCAAGGCAGTGTTCGACGGCCGCGCCAGCGGCGTGGTCATCGAATCCTCGCTCGACAAGGGCCGCGGCCCGGTGGCGACGGTACTGGTGCAGCAGGGCATGCTGGCCAAGGGCGACTACCTGGTGTGCGGTACGCAATACGGCCGTGTACGCGCCTTGTTCGACGAAGGCGGCGTGCAGGTGACGCAGGCCGGCCCGTCGATCCCGGTGCAGATCCTCGGCCTGTCCGGCGTGCCGGAAGCCGGCGATGACTTCGTGGTCGTCGCCGACGAGCGGCTGGCCAAGGACGTGGCGGAGCAGCGCGATGCCAAGCGCCGCGAGACGCGCCTGGTCGCCGCTGCCGGCAACCGCATGGAAGACATCATGGCGCAGATGGGCGAGGGCGCTGCGCAGCAGAGCCTCAACCTGGTGATCAAGGCGGACGTGCACGGCACGATGCAGGCGCTGCGCGAGGCCCTGACCGGGCTTTCCAACGATCAGATCAAGATCAATGTGATTGGTTCGGGCGTGGGCGGCATTACCGAGTCCGATGCGCAACTGGCGGCGACCTCGAAGGCGACCGTGATCGGCTTCAACGTGCGCGCCGATGCGTCCGCGCGCAGGGTGATCGAAGGAAACGGCGTCGACCTGCGTTACTTCTCGATCATCTATGACGTGATCGACCAGGTGAAGCAGATCGCGTCCGGCGTGCTCGGCATGGAAATCCGGGAGGAGATCATCGGTACCGCCGAGGTCCGCGACGTGTTCCGCAGCTCCAAGTTCGGCGCAGTCGCCGGTTGCATGGTGGTCGAGGGCGTGGTCAAGCGCACCAAGCCGATCCGCGTGCTGCGCGACAGCGTGGTGGTGTTCGAGGGCGAACTGGAATCGCTGCGCCGCTTCAAGGAGAACGTCGACGAAGTGCGTGTCAACACCGAGTGCGGCATCGGCGTGAAGGCGTACAACGACGTCAAGTCTGGCGACCAGATCGAATGCTTCGAGCGCATCGAGGTGCAGCGCACGCTCTGAGCGTGCGCGTAGACCCCATGGCCCAGAAATCATTCCATCGCACCGACCGCGTGTCCGCGCAGCTGCGCCGCGAGCTCGGCACCCTGGTGCACGAGGCCGTACGCGAACATGGCCTGGCCTCGGCCAGCGTCTCCGACGTCGAGGTCGCCCGCGACCTTGCGCATGCCAAGGTATTAATCACGGTATTCGATGCCGAGCAAGCCACGGAAACCGTCGAGGCGCTCAAGGCGATCGCGCCGGAAATCCGTTACAAGCTGGCGCACGCAGTCAAGATGCGCCACGTGCCCGAGCTGCATTTCCACTACGACGAATCGGTGGACCGCGGCGAGCGCATCGACCATCTGTTGCGCGACCTGCGCACCAGTGACGATCCCGAATAACCAGTCGGCACCGCGCGCAAAACGCGAGCGCACGGTGTTCCGCCAGCTCGACGGCATCCTGCTGCTCGACAAGCCGCAGGGACTGTCGTCCAACCAGGCGTTGCAGCGCGCGCGCCACCTGTTCCGCGCGGCCAAGGGTGGGCACACCGGCAGCCTGGACCCGTTGGCCACCGGCCTGCTGCCGGTGTGTTTCGGCGAGGCGACCAAGATCGCCGGTGGCTTGCTGGGAGCACGCAAGGCCTACGAGACCGTAGCGCGGCTCGGCGTCACCACCGACACCGAGGATGCCGAAGGGCTGCCGCTACGCGAGCGCCCGGTGCCGGCATTGAGTGTCGAGACGATTGATGCCGCGCTGCGGCAGCTGACCGGGACAATCTCGCAACGCCCGCCGATCTATTCGGCGCTCAAGCGCGGTGGCGAGCCCATGTACGCCAAGGCGCGCCGTGGCGAAACCATCGAGATGGAACCGCGGCAGATCGAGGTGCACCGCTTCGACCTGCTCAATGCCGCCGACCTGCTGGATGGCGATGAACCCTTGCTGCGGCTGCACGTGGAATGCGGCTCCGGCACCTATGTGCGCAGCTTGGTGCGCGATCTGGGTGAACTGCTCGGTTGTGGGGCGCATGTGGCCGAACTGCGGCGGTTGTGGGTCGACCCGTTTCGCGAGCCACGCATGTGGACCCTGCAGGGCCTGGAAGAACTGCTGTCGCAGGCAGGCGAACACGTGCTTGAGGCGTGCCTGCTGCCGATCGAAGCGGGCATGTCGTCGTGGCCCTCGGTGCGGGTCACTCACGTCCAGGCGATTCGCCTGGGTCATGGCCAGCCGCTGGGCGGGCCGTATCGCCCGACCGGACAGGTTGCCGTGTTGGATGAACAGGGCCGCGGCCTTGGCCTGGGCGAGGTGGATGCCGACGGCGGCCTGCGCCCCACAAGGCTGTTCCGCTGGGCTTCGGCGACCGGCATGTTAACGCAGGCGCCTGCTGCCTGAGTCCATTTCCCGACATCCCAATTGCCTGTGACCGTTTCATCGGGCTATAATTCCGCTGCTTTAACCGGGCAATTTGTATGTTCCGTTGCCCGTTCAACAACTTCCGTTCACGGCGAGCCGTGCGGTGCGGCGGGTGTTCCGATTCAAGAATGCCTCGCACGTTCCTGCAGGTCACGCATCTCCAAGAGGTTCCATAGATGTCCATTGATACCCAGAAAGTCATCAGCGAGCACAAGCGCGCCGAAGCTGACACCGGTTCGCCGGAAGTCCAGGTCGCCCTGCTCACCGCCCGCATCGAAATGCTGACCGGTCACTTCAAGACCCATAAGCAGGACCACCACAGCCGCCGCGGCTTGCTGATGATGGTCAACCGCCGTCGTAGCCTGCTCGACTACCTGCACCGCAAGGATGCAGAGAGGTACAAGGCGCTAATCGCGAAACTCGGCCTGCGTCGCTGATCGAACACCCCACCGCGGCGCAGGAATGCGCCGCGGTTTTGTTTTGGGGCGCACTGTTTTTGCGCTAACAAAAATACTTCGCGACATCGATACATCCCAACGCGGCAAGTCGCCGCATCCAGCGCTATCAAAAATAGTGCGACGCACGGAGCGGGGCTCCGCGCGCAGACGAACGAAAACCAAGGATTCCCGACAGTGGCGAAGATCAGCAAAACCTTCCAGTACGGCAAGCACCAGGTCACTCTTGAAACCGGTGAGATCGCGCGCCAGGCCGGCGGGGCCGTGATGGTCTCGTGCGAAGGCACCGTCGTGCTTGTCAGCGCCGTGGCCAACAAGAGCGCGCGCGAGGGCCAGGATTTCTTCCCGCTGACCGTCGATTACCAGGAGAAGTTCTACGCCGGCGGCCGCATCCCGGGTGGCTTCTTCAAGCGTGAAGGCCGCCAGACCGAGAAGGAGACGCTGATCTCGCGCCTGATCGATCGCCCGATCCGCCCGCTGTTCCCGGATGGCTTCCGCAATGAGGTGCAGATTATTGCGACCGTGATGTCGATGAACCCCGAAGTGGATGGCGACATCCTGGCGTTGCTGGGCGCGTCCGCCGCGACCTCGTTGTCCGGCGCCCCGTTCGATGGCCCGATTGGCGCGGCCAAGGTCGGTTACAAGGACGGGGAGTACATCCTCAATCCGTCCAAGAGCGAGCTGGTCGATTCCCAGCTTGAGCTCGTGGTCGCCGGCACCAGGAACGCGGTATTGATGGTCGAATCCGAGGCGCAGGAGCTGTCCGAAGACGTGATGCTGGGCGCGGTGATGTTCGGTCATCAGCAGATGCAGATCGCGATCGACACCATCAACGA
>JBBSTP010000103.1:0-7449 GCA_038235795.1 Lysobacterales bacterium
CCATACAACGGGATCGAATTAAACGGGTTCGCCGCCAGCATCCGCGCACCACGCACGCCCGAGCTGTCGTCCACATGGTCGAGCGCGAACTGCAGGTCGACCGCATCGGTGATGTAAGCGCCGAGCCCGAGCCGGAAGGCACGGATCTTCTTGTCACTGACCTGTGCGCCGGTGATCAGATTCTCGCCGAAGCCGTCGCGATGCAGGTCCGCGACCGAGATTCGGCCACGCAGGTACTCGCTGCCGCCGAAGCCACCGCCAACCGCCGCCTTGATGTCGCGCTGGCCGTAGTTGCCAACGGTCACCGAGCCATAGCCGTTGAAGTCCGAACGCAGTCCCTTGGAGATGTACTTGATCGCGCCGCCAATCGTGTTCTTGCCGTACAGCGTACCCTGCGGGCCACGCAGGACCTCGATGCGCTCGATGTCGAACACGTCGAGCAATGCACCCTGTGGACGTGCGATGTAGACGTCGTCCATGTAGATGCCGACGCCCGGATCCACGCCCCACAGCGGGTCGGATTGGCCGACGCCGCGAATATAGGCAGTCAGCGTGCTGCTGGAACCGCGCGCCGCATAGATGGTCAGATTGGGCACCTGCGCATCGAGGTCGGCCAGGTCACGGACGTTGAGCTTGTCCAGCGCATCCGCGCTGAACGCGGTGACCGCCACGGGGACTTCCTGCAGGGTTTCCTCGCGTTTGCGCGCAGTGACCTTGACGCGATCCAGCGTGGTGGTCTTCTGCCCGTCGCTGGGCGGGGTCTCTTGCGCCATTGCCGGCGCGGCGGCCAGCAACGACAGCGCCAACACGCCATAAATCGCCACACTCAATTGCTTGCGCTTCATCGCTCCCCTCCTGCGGGTACATGCCTATCGCGGACACACGCCGCGTTGTTGGATGCCACGTTAAGCCGTGGTGAAGCGCAGGGGCATTGGCCATTCGGACAATGGGCCGGACACGTCCCACCACGGAGACTCGCAGGCCTGACCCCGCGTCAATTTGGCGCGCGCAGAGTGGTGGATGGAGTTGTGAATGGCATTCCTCATCGTGTTGGCCGCGCTGTGTTTCCTGATGTTCGTGGCTTACCGCGGGCACAGCGTGATCCTGTTCGCGCCGGTGGCGGCGCTTGGCGCCGTCCTGCTGACTGATCCGCACCTGGTCGCGCCGATGTTCACCGGCCTGTTCATGGAGAAAATGGTCGGCTTCCTGAAGCTCTACTTCCCGGTGTTCCTGCTGGGCGCGCTGTTCGGCAAGGTGATCGAACTGTCGGGCTTTTCCAAGGCGATTGTCGCGGCGACCATTCGCTTGGTCGGCGCGCAACGCGCGATTCTGTCGATCGTGCTGGTGTGCGCGCTGCTCACCTACGGCGGCGTGTCGCTGTTCGTGGTGGTGTTCGCGGTGTACCCGTTCGCCGCAGAACTCTTCCGCCAAGGCGACATCCCCAAGCGGTTGATCCCGGGCACGATTGCCCTGGGCGCCTTCACCTTCACCATGGACGCTTTGCCGGGAACACCGCAGATCCAGAACATCATCCCGACCACCTTCTTCGGCACCACGACGTGGGCGGCGCCGGTGCTCGGCACCCTCGGCGGAATTTTCATCCTGATTGTTGGCCTGGCGTTTCTCGAGTCACGTCGACGCGCCGCACTCAAGGCTGGCGAAGGCTATGGCGACGCCGCCAGCCTGCTCAACGAACCGACGCCATTCACCGGCGGCAAGCTGGCCAATCCGCTGATCGCAATCCTTCCGCTGCTCGTGGTCGGCATCAGCAACAAGCTGTTCACCGTGTGGATTCCGCAGGCCTATGGCAGCAGCCACAGCTTTGATCCGGCAGTGCTCGGCAGCGCCGCGCCCGTGGTGCAGGAGATTTCCAAGATCGTGGCGATCTGGGCGGTTGAGGGCGCTTTGCTGGCCGGCATCGCCTGCGTGCTGCTGTTCGCATGGCGGCCTGTCACTTCGAGTTTCGCCGAAGGCAGCAAGTCCGCCATCGGCGGCGCATTGCTGGCAGGCATGAACACCGCATCGGAATATGGTTTCGGCGCCGTGATCGCCGCGCTGCCGGGCTTCCTGGTAGTCGCCAATGCGCTAGGTTCGATCCCGAACCCGCTGGTGAACGAAGCGGTCACGGTGACCGCGCTGGCCGGCATCACAGGATCGGCATCGGGCGGGATGAGTATTGCCTTGGCGGCGATGGCCGAGACCTTCATCGCCAATGCGAATGCGGCCGGCATCCCGATGGAGGTGCTGCACCGCGTCGCCGCGATGGCCTCCGGTGGCATGGACTCCCTGCCGCACAACGGCGCAGTGATCACGTTGCTGGCGGTCACCGGCCTCACTCATCGACAGGCCTACAAGGACATCTTCGCGATCACCATCATCAAGACCATGGCGGTGTTCGTGATCATTGGCCTGTATTACGCGTTCGGGCTGGTCTGAGCGGCCTTGCCAGCAGGTGGCTTGGCCCGCACCATGCCGGCCATGAGCGAACTCGAATCCCGCAACCAACTCCCGCGCCATACGACACCCACCTGGGAGGTCGAACTACTGATTTCTGGCGTGGCAGTGTTTGCGATGTTGCAGCTGCCGGGATGGCTGGATGATGGATTTTTCTCCATTCAGCCTCGACTGGAAACCAAGTGGTACCAGCTTGCAATATTGGTCTACTTCTATTCCAAGAGCGTAGCGGTCATCCTCGCTGCGACGTTTGTCATCCATCTTCTGCTGAGAGCACGCTGGATCGCACTGGTCGGTATGCATTCCGTGTACCCGGGCGGGGTGCGCTGGGAAAAAGTGCGCATGGGGCCCGTGCAGCGAGAGCTGACCGAACGATCCCAATTGACGATGGAAGCCATCATCGAAAGAGCCGACAACCTTGCCACGACCATTTTCGCCTCGGGAGTCGCCATGGCGTTGATCGTCGTCAACCTGACTGCACTACTCGGAGTTGTTTTCATAGCCACCAATGCCCTGATCTGGGTGACCGGGTGGGAAGATGATTTCGGTCAATTCCCCTTGCTGGTGATCGCCCTGATCTTCATGGTGATCTTCGTGGTCACCAATCTGGATCGGCGGTACGGAGCCCGATGGGTCAAGGGGGGACTCATGTATCGGGTCTCCAGCGTGACCTACAGACTGATCTCCCGCGTCGGCATGGGCCGCAGCAACAATCGGATCATGGCTCTGCTGTCGAGTAACACCGATAACTGGGTAATGCTTATGGTTCCCATCTTGGTCATAGGCGGGGCGATCACGGGCGTGATGCTCGCTTACTCCGGGATGCGCGACGTCACCAAGTTGGGAGGCTACGACTTGTTCCCCGAGGCCACTGGCGTGGCGGTGGACGCAGCGAATTACACTGACTCGCGCGATCCGTCACGCGACCCTGCCGTTCCTTTCGTGCAATCAATGGTGGTCACAGGCCCTTACCTGAAGCTGATATTGCCGTATGAGCCTCGGCGCGATGGCCCGGCCTTGCGCGGGAATTGCCCGGCCTCCGCAAAGACCGGCACTGAGCGCGCCGCAGGATTAGTGAACTGCCTGCAGGCCTTGCATCCGGTCGCGCTGGACGGCAAATTGGCCGACAACCTGCACTACGAGGTTGCCAGTGATCCGCGAACGGACCGTCCTGCCTTGCTGGCTATGATCGACATCCGCAGCCTGTCGCCGGGCCGGCACGAACTGCGCGTGGGACGCGCACCGGCGCCGGGTGACGAAACTCAAACGAAGAATCGCGACACGCGCGAGTCCGTCATTCCCTTCTGGCGCTGAGCCTGAGGCAAAGCTCCACTAGAATCTCGGGGTGACCGCGACGCTTCGCAAGATCATCCACGTCGACATGGACGCGTTCTACGCGTCGGTGGAACAACGCCACGATGCGTCCCTACGCGGCAAGCCCGTCGTGGTTGCCTGGCGCGGTGCGCGCTCGGTCGTGGTTGCGGCCAGCTACGAGGCGCGATCGTTCGGGGTGCGTTCGGCGATGCCGGCGGTGCGTGCGGAGCGCCTGTGCCCGGATGCCATCTTCGTGCCGCCGGATTTCGTGCGGTACAAAGCGGTGTCCCGTCAGATCCGCGAGATCTTCGCGCGGCATACCGACCTGATTGAACCGCTGTCGCTGGACGAGGCCTACCTTGACGTGACCGCGCCGAAGCAGGACATCGGCAGCGCCACGGCGATTGCGGTGAGGATCCGCGATGCGATCCGCGAGGAAACCCGACTAACGGCGTCGGCCGGGATCGCGCCCAACAAGTTCCTGGCCAAGATCGCCAGCGACTGGAACAAGCCCGATGGGCAATTCGTGCTGAAGCCGGGCAATGTCGATGCCTTCCTCGCGCCGTTGCCCGTCGGCCGCCTGCCGGGCGTCGGCAAGGTGATGGAAGGCAAGCTGGCCACTCTTGGCATCGCCACCTGCAGTGACCTGCGCGAGGCTGGCGGCAATGCGCTGGAGCAACGCTTTGGCCGTTGGGGCCGGCGCCTGTATGAGCTGTCGGTGGGCATCGACGAACGTGAGGTGCAACCCGAACGTCCGACCCTGCAGATTTCGGCCGAGGACACGTTCGAGCACGACCTTCTGCTGGAGGATCTCGAACCGCATATCCAGCGGCTCGCCACGAAAGCCTGGGCAGGCTACCTGCGCGAGCGCCAGCTGCATCCGGACCGGATCGCCCGCACCGTGGTACTGAAACTCAAGACGGGCGATTTCCGCACGCTGACGCGCAGCGTGACCGGCTCGGAACCGCCTATCAGCGAGGCGATCCTTGCGCAGACTGCAAGCATGCTGCGCGAACGCGTGGACCTGCCAGCAAGCACCCGCTTCCGGCTGGTTGGCGTGGGCCTGTCCGGGTTCGCCGAACCCGACGGCAGCCCTGCCCAGGACGATCTGTTCGAGGCCGTGTCGCCAACTGAGCGGCCTAACGCAGGCAGCCCGAGGTCACCGGCAGGCTGACGGCGACCACTCCGACTTTGTTTTCACTGGAGGCGTGCTGGAATCGGGATTCTTTCAAGGGGATCACGCCCATGTCCGCCCATGCGACTTCCAAGATAGTGGTCTATGCCGCGTTGGCCGGCAATGTCGCCATCGCCATCACCAAGTTCGCCGCCGCCGCGTACACCGGCAGCTCGGCAATGGTCAGCGAGGGCGTGCACTCACTCGTCGACAGCTCCAACGGCCTCCTGCTTCTTTATGGCCTCAAGCGCGCAGCGAAGCCGGCGGACGCGAAACGTCCCTTCGGTTACGGGCGCGAGCTGTATTTCTGGAGCTTCATGGTTGCGCTCCTGGTGTTCGCGCTGGGCGCGCTGGTCTCGATCTATGAGGGTATCCATCAGTTGCAGACGCCCGAGGCCGTCCAGAAGCCGTGGGTCAATTACGCCGTCCTCGGCGCATCGATGCTGTTCGAGAGCGGCTCATCATGGGTCGCGTTCAAGGCGTTCCGCGCGAAAAAAGGCAACATGGGCTATGTGGAGGCGTTCCGCCGCAGCAAGGATGCGATCACGATCACGGTCCTGCTGGAGAACGTGGCTGCCCTGATCGGCCTTGCGATCGCAATGGTCGGCTTGGCGCTCGCGCAATGGCTGGACATGCCGGTGCTGGACGGCGTGACATCGATCGCCATTGGCGTCACGCTGGCCCTGACCGCGCTGGTCCTCGCGCGCGAGACCAAGGCGTTGCTGATTGGTGAAACGGCGCGCTCGCACGTCGGCGAGGCGATCTGCCGAATCGCGGGCGAGGACGAGGCGATCCGGACCGCAAACGGCGTCCTCACCATGCAGATGGGGCCGGACCACGTGGTCGCCTCGCTCAGTGCGGAATTCGAGGATGCCTTGACCACCGCGCAGATCGAATCGAGCATCCAGCGGATCGAGGCGCGGGTCAAAGACACGCATCCGGAGGTCACGGCGCTGTTCGTGAAACCGCAAACCCCGGAGACCTGGCGCCAGATCCGGGAGTTGCCGGGATCGCAAGAAACCACGCCGGCAGAGGCTTGAAGTGCCGGCAACGAAAAAGCGGGCCGAAGCCCGCTTTTCCATGCATCAAAGCGAGTGTTCCTTGGCTTATTCCGCCGCGACGCCCTCGCCTTCCTCGACGGCCTTCATCGACAGGCGAATGCGGCCCTGCTTGTCGACTTCGAGCACCTTGACCTTGACCATATCGCCTTCCTTGAGCACGTCGCCGACTTTCTCGACGCGGTCGTTGGAAATCTGCGACACGTGGACCAGGCCGTCCTTGCCGGGGGAGATGGTGACAAACGCACCGAAGTCCATGATCTTGGCGACCTTGCCTTCGTAGATGCGGCCCGGCTCGACGTCCGAGGTGATCTGCTCGATCCGATCCTTGGCAGCCTTGCCCGCAGCGGCATCGACTGATGCAATCGTGATGGTGCCGTCGTCCTGGATGTCGATCTGGGTACCGGTTTCCTTGGTGATCGCCTGGATCACCGAACCACCCTTGCCGATCACTTCGCGGATCTTGTCCGGGTGGATCTTGATGGTGATCAGGCGCGGCGCGAAGTCCGACAGCTCGGAACGCGGAGTGGACATTGCATGCGCCATCTCACCGAGGATGTGCAGGCGGCCGGCCTTGGCTTGGGCCAGTGCGGTCTTCATGATGTCTTCGGTGATGCCCTGGATCTTGATGTCCATCTGCAGCGCGGAAATACCGTTGCTGGTACCGGCTACCTTGAAGTCCATGTCACCCAGGTGATCCTCGTCGCCCAGGATGTCGGACAGCACGACATAATCGTCGGCTTCCTTGACCAGGCCCATCGCGATACCGGCTACCGGCGCCTTGATCGGCACGCCCGCGTCCATCAGTGCCAGCGAGGATCCGCACACCGACGCCATCGACGAGGATCCGTTCGACTCGGTGATCTCGGAGACCACGCGGATGGTGTACGGGAAGGATTCCATCGACGGCATCACCGCCAGCACACCGCGCTTGGCGAGGCGACCATGGCCGATTTCGCGGCGCTTCGGGCCCATCATGCGGCCGGCTTCGCCCACCGAATAGGGAGGGAAGTTGTAATGGAACAGGAAGTGATCCTTGTACTCACCACCGACGGCATCAATGATCTGGCCATCGCGGGCGGTGCCCAGCGTGACCGCAACGATCGCCTGGGTCTCGCCACGGGTGAATAGTGAGGAGCCGTGCACCCGCGGCAGCAGACCGACTCTGGAGGTGATCGGGCGCACCGTGTCCAGTGCGCGACCATCAATGCGGATCTTGGTGGCCAGCACGGCATCGCGCATGGTCTGGTATTCGAGTTCGCCGAATTCCTTGGACAGTTCGGCTGGCTTCCAGCCGTTGGCTTCGCACTGTGCGGCCAGCGAGGCAAGCACGTCCTTCTTCAATGCGGAAATCGCGTCCTTGCGTTCGAGTTTATCGCGTACCGCGAACGCCTGGGTCAGGCGATCACCAATGGCGGACTTGAGCGCGTCGACAACACCGGCGGTCGC
>JBBSTP010000104.1:0-7414 GCA_038235795.1 Lysobacterales bacterium
AACCAGCTCACCCAGATCACCGGCTGGTCCGGGCGGGCGGCGTTGCCGAGCGCGGTGGGCGATGCCCAGTGCGACAGGTAGCGCTGCTCGGCGAAGACCGTCGGCACCTGGTTGCGCTGCCATTGCGGGTCGCGCTTCACGAACGCAAGGAACTGCGCATTGCTGACCGGCATGCGCATCAAAGCGAATGGATTGACGCGCGTGCCCTTGGGTGCGTCCTCGTACTTCAGCGCGGAACGGAACGGCCCACCGGCAATCGCCGCGTACTTGATCCCCGCTGCGCCGGCGGCGAGGCCGGCGAGCGGGACTGCGATCAACACCGTGAGCAGGGCTCGGCGCATGGCTTAGTGGCCTTCACCGGCACCATTGGCAGGTGTCGCTGCGCGTGCGGCCTTGGCATCGTCGCGGCTGATCTGGCCGCCCGGGTTGCCCCAGCTGTTCAGCACATACGTGCCGATGTTGGCGACTTCGTCATCGGTCAGCTGCGCCATCGGCGGCATCACCGAGTTGTATTCCTTGCCGTTGACGGTGACCGCACCGGTCAGGCCATGGGTGATGATCGAGGCGATCCGCTTGGGATCCTTGGCCAGGAAGTCGGACTTGGCCAGTGGCGGGAACACGCCCGCCATGCCGGCGCCATCAGGCTGGTGGCAGGTCGAGCAGGTGCCGGCGAACAACACCTTGCCGGCGGCAATCTGTTCTTCCTTGGTCAGCGTGCCGGCCTTGGATGCCGCGGCAGCAGCGGCAATCGGCGCACGGTTGGTGCCCGCCACCTGGTCGCCCAGATACACCGCGTCCACTTCCTTGCCGGAGTAGATGTCCTTGTTCTCGGGACCGTCCGCCTTGAGGATCGCCAGTGCACCCTTGTTGAACGCGCGGAAGATGCTGTGGTCGACCAGCACATAACTACCCGGCACTTCCATGTGGAATTCGGCCATCATCGCGCCGCCCGACGGGATCAGCGTGGTCTGCACGTTTTCCTGGAACTTGGTGCCACCCTCGTACCAGACCTTGTCGAAGATCTCGCCGATGACGTGGAAGCTCGACACCAGGTTGGGTCCACCGTTGCCCACGAACAGGCGCACCGTCTCGTTGGTCCTGGCTTTCAGCGCCTTGTCGCCGGTCAACGAACCTTCCATGCCGTTGAACAGGACGTAAGTCGGATTCTCGTCGATACCCTTTTGCATGTCGAAGTTCTGGTGGCCCTTCTCGCGGTACTTGCCGGCCGTGTAAAAGTCGCCCTGCATCACGTAGAACTCGCGATCCACCGGCGGCAGGCCTTCCGGCGGTTCGACCAGGATCAGGCCATACATGCCATTGGCGATATGCATGCCCACTGGTGCGGTGGCACAGTGGTAGACGAACAGGCCGGCATTGAGCGCCTTGAACGTGAAGCGGCTGACGTGGCCAGGCGCAGTAAAGGTCGAAGCCGCGCCGCCGCCGGGGCCGGTCACGCCATGCAGGTCGATGTTGTGCGGCATCTTGCTGTCGGGCATGTTGCGCAGATGGAACACGACGGTGTCGCCCTGGCGTACGCGGATGAAGCTGCCGGGCACGGTGCCGCCAAAGGTCCAGAAGGTGTAGGTCACGCCTTCGGAAATGGGCATTTCCTTTTCGATCACATCAAGCTCGACGATGACCCTGGCCGGCGCATGCCGGCCGGTGGCGGGCGGCACGTTGGGCGGGCTGGTCAGCACAGCGCGGACTTCAGCGCCTTGCGGCGGGCCGAAGTCGCCCTTGGCCGAGCCACCGGTATCGCTTGCAACAGTGGTCGACGCGTCTTCAGCGGGCGTGTCCCGCCCGCCGCAACCGCCCAGCACCAGCGCAGCCGAGACCAGCAGGCCCCACATCGAGCGCCACTTCAAATAAGTCATCTTGTTCCCCGAAGGATTTGCGATTGGATGCCGATAGTGTCGGGAATCGACACGGCGCATGAGGTGATCTGGATCAAGTTCGGGTACGAACGCCAGGAAACGGATGCTCGCGCGCGTTTGGGGCCGTGGCTGCGTCGTGAAGGACACTCGCTAATTCTGGCTTGGCCAACGCATTGATTCTGAGTCACCCTAACACCATTGCAGCCGGCCACAACCCGACATGATTTCCTACCGCGACGCTCTGCAGCAGGTCCTCGCGGCCTGCAGCCCATTGCCACCGGAACAGGTGCCTCTGGCGCAGTCGCTTGGACGTGCATTTGCACAGGACATCTTTGCGCAGGCCAACCTGCCGCCATTCGACAACAGTGCGATGGATGGGTTTGCGCTGGCGGCGGGCGGCAGGACGCTTGTCGCGGGTCTGGAATTCGCTGTCGTTGGCTCGCAGGCGGCGGGCGATGGAAGAGCCGATTCATCTGGCGATGCGTGTGAAATCATGACCGGCGCCAGCCTGCCGGCGGGACTGGATGCGGTGGTGCCGGTTGAGCAGGTGCAGGTGTTGGCGCGCGATGGAGACGAGCGGCCGTCGCGAATCCGCTTGCTGTCGGACGTGTTACCTCGCGCGCACGTGCGCACGCGTGGGCAGGACGTTCTGGCTGGCGATCGCGTGGTGCGTGCCGGCAGTCGTCACGATGCGTCCTCGCACATGTTGCTCGCGGCATTGGGTGTTGAAATGCTGGCGATGCGTCCACGGGTGATGGCGGCGGTGATCGCGACCGGTCGTGAACTGGTTGATGACCCGCGCCAGCCATTGGCACCCGGACAGATCCGCAACAGCAATGGGCCATTCCTTGCCGCGCGCCTGGACGAGGCCGGTGCCTACGTGGTGCATCGGGACACCCTGGGGGACGATGCCGATGCATTCAGCGCCGCGTTGAAGCACGCCTTGGGTGCCGGCGCGAAGCTGGTGTTGAGTACGGGCGCGGTGTCGATGGGCCGGCACGATTTCGTGCCGGATGCGCTGCGTGCGCTGGGCGCGACGATTGTTTTCCACAAGGTTGCGATCCGGCCCGGCAAGCCCGTGCTGTTAGCGAAACTACTCGACGGCCAGCTGTATTTCGGCCTGCCCGGCAACCCGGCGTCAACCGCGGTCGGCATGCGGTTTTTCGTTGAACCGGCATTGCGCGCACTGCTGGGCCAGCCACCGGAACGTGCGCTGCGCTTGCCATCGGTCGGTCCGGTGCAAAAAAAGGCGGGACTGCAATGTTTCTTCAAGGCGCATGTTGGTCTCGATGCGGCTGGGCGCTTGCAGGTGCGCGTACTGCAAGGTCAGGAATCCTTCCGCATCCGTCCGTTGCTGGCCGCCAATGCATGGGCGGAGCTGGATGCCGCCAGCGAAGGGTATTCGGCGGGCGACAAGGTCGAGGTGTACGGGCTGGACGGTCGAGGCATCCTCCTGGGTGCCGGCGAGGATGAAGATCCGGTTTGAGTCGGGATTGGTCACACGCGACGCGCCGCCTGCGGATGATGCGCCCTGTCATCGGCGCGACAGGACCCATTCTGCCGATCGCTTGATCTGGCTCAACGCGCCCAAGGCCGCGTGTGCGGATGCTGTGTTCATTCCCACGAAGGCAGATCGCCATGGCTGTGTTTCCGCGCATACCTGCAGTGCTTTGCCTGGCATGCCTGCCACTTGTCTCGATCGCGCAATCGACCGCGCAATCAGTCACGCAATCCGTAACAGTCGACCCCGTCTGGAACCTGCGCCTGCGCCATGAGCAGGTCGATGACGACGCATTCACGCGCGATGCCAATGCGGATACCCTGCGTCTGCGCGCCGGCCTGCGTTTCGCATTCCCCAATGGCTGGTCGGGTTTGCTGGAAGGCGAGGCCATCGCCAGCGCCGGCAATCACTACAACAGTGGCGCCAATGGCCGCACCGTGTATCCGGCGGTGATCGATCCCAGGGGCGCGGAACTCAACCAGGCGTGGATCGCCTGGAATGGCACCAAAGGCGCGGCGAAGCTCGGGCGCCAGCGCATCCTGATCGATAACCAGCGCTGGGTCGGCAATGTCGGTTGGCGGCAGAACGAACAGTCCTTCGATGCCGTGGCGCTGGAATACAAGCCGGCTGCAGGCGTCACCCTGCGCTACAGCTGGCTGGACCGCGTGCATCGGGTCGGTGGCGATGACGCACGCGATCCGCTGGCACGCGAGCGCGACCTCGATACCCACCTGTTCAATGCAGCATGGAAGCACGGCGCGCAGCAGTTGGTCGGCTATGCCTACCTGCATCGCGACCAGGATGTCGCCAGCGCGTCGACATCGACCTATGGCCTGCGTTGGACCGGTGAGCGGCTGCGCGACGGCAACGGTTGGGGCTGGACCACCGAAGCCGCACGCCAGCGCGACTACGGCAACAACCCACTGAACTTCTCACACACCTATTGGTTGCTGGAACCGGCCTACACCTGGCGCGGCGCCAGCTTCAAGGCCGGTTGGGAGCACCTTGGCGGCAACGGCAGCCATGCGCTGCAAACGCCGCTGGCGACCTTGCATGCGTTCAATGGCTGGGACGACAAATTCCTGCCCACGCCCGCAGGCGGGCTCGAGGATCGCTACCTCACAGCGGGCGGTAAATTCGGCCACGTCCGCGATGGCCGCTTCGCGTGGACGTTGGCCTGGCACGATTACCGCGCCGATACCGCGCTGGCGGGCATGGGCCACTACGGCAGCGAATGGAGTGCTTCGCTCGGATTTCCCCTTGCCACGCGCGTCCAAGCGCTGCTGAAGATCGCCGACTACCGGGCCGACCGTTTCGCGCGCGACACCACCAAGGTCTGGCTGCAAGTGGAATGGGCAAGCGCCAAGTGAAACAGCGCGTGTCGCGGTGACGTTTGCTTGATCCGGATCAATGCGACGCCGGCGCGTGGCATCGATCATGTCGCAACGATGCCGATCCGGCATCACCTTCAAGGAGCATGCAATGCAATTCCACGTTGACGGCATGCCTGCCACGGCAGACATGGCAGCTGTGACCAACGCCATCAATGCCATCGATCCGGCAGCGCTGGTCGATATCGACCCGGCTACCGGCGCACTGCGCGTGAATGCGGCGATGAGCGCGGACGATCTGACCACTGCACTCGGCAGCACCGGTCAGGCGAGTGATGGCTTGCTGGTCATGCAGATGCCGTCCCACTGTTGCGGTGGTTGCGGCGGCTGACCAGCTGATCGGCGGCAGGCTCAGCCTGCGCCGATCCTCGCCCGCATGGCCTTGAGTGCGCCGGAAGGATTCACACCGCGCTCCGCCAGCCAAGCCGCGTCGTACAGCGTTTCGCGGTAACGCTCGCCGCGGTCGCACAGCAAAGTGACAATGCTGCCGGTCTCGCCACGTGCGCGCATCGCCTCGGCCAGGCGCAGGCAGGCGGCGAAGTTGGTACCCGACGAGCCGCCATAGCGGTAGCCCAGCAAGTCTTCCAGCAACCACGCCGCGGCGATCGAATCCGCATCGTCGACCTGTTCCACCGCATCCACCACTTCGAAGATGAAACCCGGCTCCACGCAAGGCCGGCCGATGCCTTCGATCAGGGTCGGCTGGCTGGCCAGCACGCTACGGTCACGCGTTTGCCAGCCGCGTGCGAACGCGGCGCCGGTGGGCTCGGCCACGCACAGCTGGGTGTCCAGCCCGCGAAAGCGCAAATAGCGTCCAATCGTGGCCGAGGTGCCGCCGGTGCCGGCGCCGCACACGATCCAGGTCGGCACGTGCTGCGGTTCGAGCGCCAACTGGCCGATGATCGATTCGGCGATGTTGTTGTTGCCGCGCCAGTCGGTCGCGCGTTCGGCCAAGCCGAATTGGTCCAGGTGGCAGGCGCCCCGATGCGCGTGCTCGGCGGCGCGCGCATGCACGGCGCCGGCATCCTCGACCAGGTCGCAGCGCCCACCGAGTGCCTGCACGTCGAGGATCTTGCGCGGCGCCGTGCTGGCCGGCATGACTGCGGTGAAGGTGAGCCCGAGCATGCGCGCGAACCAGGCTTCGGAAATCGCGGTGCTACCTGATGAAGCGTCCACCACCGCTTGCCCTTCGCGCAGGCGCCCATTGCACAACGCATACAGGAACAGCGAACGCGCCAACCGATGCTTGAGGCTACCCGACGGGTGCGCCGACTCGTCCTTGACGTAGAACGCGATGCCGGGATACGCGCGCAGTTCAACGTGTAGCAAGTGGGTATCGGCCGAACGTGCAGCTTCGCGTCGCAGTTGTGCCAGCGCACCGTTGACCCAGGCGCGGCCTTCGGTCTGGATGGGGCTGGGATTGTGCGTGGCGATGGGAAGACTCATCGCAGCAGAAGCATCCAGCCGAGTGGGGAGTGCATGCGGGCAATGCCTAGCATCACCACGAACGTCGCCAGTGCGGCCAGGTAACAGATCGTGCGCGTGCGCTGCGTGCGCCCGCGCTTGAGCGCGAAGGTGCCCAGCACGACATACACGACGAGCAGTAAGAGTTTTCCCGTCAGCCAGCCATTGGCGAACATCGCGCCCGGCAGGATGGTCAGTAGCATCAGTGCGGCGGTGAGCAGGATGCTCTCGATGCTGTAGCTCAGGTAGCGCACGGGTGCGGCCATCGCGATGGCGGGTTTTCCTGCCTGCACCAGCAGCCCGCGAAGCAGGAACAGCGAGCCGCTGCACAGGACAGTGATGATGTGCACCCATTTGATCTGCGCGTAGAACTCGATCATGGACCCATGCCTTTATTGGGACAGGCTCAGCCCGGCTTGCCGTCGGCGCGCGGGGACAGGGTGATGCGGCCGATGCGCAGCACCCACGGTGCGAGGGCGACCAGCCAGCCGATCGCGGCAGCGGCCTGCCAGGCCATCGTGTCCGGCAGCAGGTCCGCCGCGACGCGCATTACCGTAACGACCTGCAGCCCGATGAAGGCGAACCAGGCCACGGTCGGCATCTGCATGGCTCGCCCTGAATGGCCCTGGGTCACTCGGGTGACCATCGCCACCAACGCGCTGCCGAAAAAACCAATGAACAATGCATGCGCCGGCGCGCGGCCCAGCCAGTAGATGCCGGTGGCGACATAGGCCAGGCTCTGCGCCGCATACAGGGCGAAGGCGATCGGCAGCCAGCTCAGCGCCAGGAACAAGACGCTGAGGATGCCGGGGATTTTGCCATTGGAAACGGGGCCGCGTGGCCACCAGCGCCAGACCATGGTCGCGGTGAGTGCAAGCATCGGCAGGTCGGCCAGCCACTGCAAGCCATAGCCATGGATCAGTTCCAGTCCCAGGTGCAACAGGCTCAGCGCCCAGAATAACGCCAGCAACCACATCGGCCGCCACGGTGTGTAGCCCGGCACCACGTTGCCAGCGAAGAACGGGAACATGCGATGCGCCACCGTCACGTAGATCGGCAGGATCAGGCCGAAGGTGCCGATCTTGATGCTGGCGAACGCATACGCCGGCGATGCGCCCAGCAACACTGCGCCCCAAGCCAGCAAGCCAAGCAATCCCAGGCTGAGTGCAGCGAAGCATGAACGC
>JBBSTP010000105.1:0-7378 GCA_038235795.1 Lysobacterales bacterium
ATCGAAAAGGCGTTTTTCCCACGCAGGAATGCGGGTTCCAGCCATGTCTTGGCGATCCTCGCGATCTCGCCCGCTGCGACATCGTCCCGTTACAGTGGCAGTCCCGACGATCCGGTTCCAGCATGGCCAAGCCCCTCTCCAACACCCCAGGATCAAAGCGCCGGACTGCTTACGTCTGCAGCGAATGCGGCGCCGACCACGCCAAGTGGCAGGGCCAGTGCGAAGCCTGCGGGGCGTGGAATTCGCTGGCCGAGTTCGCGCTGGAAAGCGCGGCGCAGGCCAAGTCGCCGGCCTCTCGGCGCAGCGGATGGGCGGGCAAGCTTGACGCACCAAAGGTGACAGCGTTGGCCGAGGTCCGCCATGGCGAACAGGCGCGCGTGAGCACCGGGATCGGCGAATTCGACCGCGTGCTCGGTGGCGGACTGGCCGAAGGCGCGGTGGTGCTGGTGGGCGGCGATCCCGGCATCGGCAAGTCAACTTTGCTGTTGCAGGCGCTGGCATTGATGGCGCCAACGATGCCCGGTCTGTACGTGACCGGCGAGGAATCACTGGCGCAGGTTGCGGGGCGCGCCGTACGTTTAGGCCTGCCACTGGATGGCTTGCAAGGCTTGGCCGAAACCTGCGTGGAGCGCATCCTCGAACACGCCGTCGCGGCGCGCCCGCGATTGATCATCGCCGATTCGATCCAGACATTGTGGACAGAGTCGCTGACCGCGGCGCCCGGATCGGTCAGCCAGGTGCGCGAGTCCGCCGCGCGGCTGGTGCGCTACGCCAAGGAAACCGGCACTGCGGTCTTTTTAGTCGGCCACGTCACAAAGGAAGGCGGTATTGCCGGCCCGCGCGTGCTCGAACACATGGTCGACGCGGTGCTGTATTTCGAAGGTGATTCGGGTTCACGTTTTCGCGTATTGCGCGCGTTCAAGAACCGCTTCGGCGCGGTCAACGAACTGTGTGTGTTCGCGATGGGCGACAAGGGCCTGCGTGAGGTGCCGAATCCTTCCGCGATCTTCCTGTCCGGTACCAGCGCCGCCCAACCCGGTAGCTGCGTGATGGTGACCCGCGAAGGCACGCGCCCGCTGCTTGTCGAAGTGCAGGCGCTGGTGGATGCCTCGCCACTGTCGAATCCGCGTCGGGTGGCGGTGGGGCTGGAAGGCAACCGGTTGGCGATGCTGCTGGCGGTCCTGCATCGGCATGGCGGGATCATGGTCGGCGACCAGGACGTGTTCGTGAACGTGGTCGGCGGCATCCGCGTGCAGGAAACCGCGGCCGACCTGCCAGTGTTGTTGGCAGTGTTGTCGTCATTGCGCGACACCCCACTGGCGGACAAGACCATTGCATTTGGCGAAGTCGGTCTGTCAGGCGAGATCCGCCCGGTTCCGAATGGTGAGGACCGCCTGCGCGAAGCCGCCACGCATGGGTTCAAACGCGCGATCCTGCCCAAGGCAAATGCACCGAAGGTGGCGCCCAAGGGCATTGAGGTCATTGCGGTGGAACGTCTATCGGAAGCACTGGAGCAGGCTTGACTTGCGGCAATGCCGGCGTCACGGAAGGCCCTGGTTATTCGCCTAGTGGCCGCCGCCCGCCGGCGCCCCGGCCTTGGCGCCGAACGGTGGCCTGGCGATCCACACGAATACAATCACGCTCAGAAAGATGATCCCGAGCATGTGGAAGATTTCGTTGAAGCCGATCTGCAACGCCTGTTGGGAAATCATCCGGTCGATCACGTAAGCGCCGCGCTGCAGGTTGCCACCGCCGTAGCGGGTCAGGGTGTCCAGCATGGCTGGATCGGTTGCGCTGATGTGTTCGGTGAGTTGCGCATGGTGTACGGCGGTGCGCTGCGACCAGGCATAGATGGTCAGCGAGGCGGCGAAGCTGCCGCCCAGCGTGCGCACAAAAGTCATCAGGCCGGAGCCCGCCGAAATTTCGTGCGGTTCCAGGTCCGACAGCAGGATCTGCAATACGGGCATGAAGAACAGCGCAACGCCGAGGCCTTGCAATAGCTGGACGTAGGCCACGTGTTCGAAATCCACCTCGAGGTTGAAATGCGAGCGCATGAAACTGGTGCCCGCCATCACGATGAAAGCCAGCGTGGCCAACATGCGCAGGTCGAACTTGCCTGCATATTTGCCAATCAGCGGTGCCAGGATCACCGGCAGGAAGCCAATCGGCGCGGTGGCGAATCCCGCCCAGATCGCCGTGTATCCGAGATTCCGTTGCAGCCAGAGTGGAACCAGGATGCTGACACTGAAGAAAGCGGAGTAGGCCATCACCATCGCAATCGTGCCCGCAGCGAAATTGCGATGCCGGAACAAGCGCAGGTTGACGATCGGATCTTTGTCGGTCAACTCCCAGATGATGAAGACGGCCAGCGAGATCGTGGCGACAACCGCGAGGACGACGATCAACGGCGAGCGGAACCAATCCTCGTCGTTGCCCAGGTCAAGCATGATCTGCAGCGCGCCAACACCCAGGACCAACGTCACCAGGCCGATGTAATCCATCTTCGGTGTTTCGATTTTTTCCGGTCGCCCCTTGAGCTGCGCGCCCACCACGAAACTGGCGAAGATGCCCAGCGGGATATTGATGAAAAAGATCCATTCCCAGCTGTAGTTGTCGGTGATCCAGCCGCCCAGGATCGGTCCGGCAATCGGCGCCACAACAGTGACCATGGCAAGCAGGGCAATGGCCTGTCCACGCCGGGCAGGCGGATAGATCGAGAGGAGCAAGGCCTGGGTGACCGGGTACATCGGGCCGGCGACCAGGCCCTGCAGCGCCCGCGCCGCGACCAGCAGGCCCATGCTGTTCGCCAGGCCGCACAGGAAGGATGCGATCACGAAGGCCAGCGTCGAGACCATGAACAACTTGCGTTCGCCGAATCGGCGCGCCAGCCAGCCGGTCAGCGGCAGCGCAATCGCGGTGCTGACCGCGAACGAAGTGATCACCCAAGTCGCCTGGTTGGCGCTGCCGCCGAGGTTGCCGGAGATCGCCGGCAACGACACATTTGCAATCGTGGTGTCGAGGACCTGCATGAAGCTGGCCAGTGCCAGCCCGAAAGTGGTCAATGCCAGGTTCGGCGGCGCAAAGGTTACGCCGTTGGCGCGCGGTGCTGGCGCTGCAGGCGCGCTGGCGGACGTACTGGACATGGCAGCCTAGTTCGCGCCAGTTCCGGCGCGCTGTTGACCCAGGTTGTCGCTGATGATGCGATCGATGGCGGCATCCGCATTGGTCTGCTGCCTGGCATAGGCCTTGGTGCTGAGCGCAGGCGTGGACGCGGCGGCGGTTGGCAGCAGGCCATGGCCGGCGTCGTGCAGGTTGACGTCCACGCTCATCGACAGACCCAGGCGCAGCGGATGTTCATGCAGCTCCTTCTTGTCCAGCGTGATGCGCACCGGCACGCGCTGCACGATCTTGATCCAGTTGCCGCTGGCGTTCTGCGCTGGCAGGATCGAGAACGCGGCGCCGGTGCCCAGGCCCAGGCTTTCCAGCGTGCCGTGATAGGTCACGTCATCGCCGTAAAGTTCCGAGTGCAGTTCCACCGGCTGGCCCAGGCGCAACTGGCGCAGCTGGGTTTCCTTGAAGTTCGCGTCCACCCAGACTTCATCCAGCGGGATGATCGCCATCAGCGGCGTGCCGGCGGCGATGCGCTGGCCCAGCTGCACGTTGCGCTTGGCGATGTAGCCCGAGATCGGCGCGATGATGGTGTTGCGTTGCTGGTTGAGCAGCGCGGCGCGGAGTTGCGCCGCCGCTGCCATGACCTGCGGGTTGTCGCGCAGGTCGCTGTGGTCGACCAGCACGCGGTTGCGCGAGGTCTGTTCGCGAGCGCCGGATAGTGCTGCCTGCGCTGCGGCCAGCTGCGACCTGGCATGCGCGAGTTCCTCGGCGGACACCGCGCCACTGGCAACCAGCCCCGCACGGCGGTCGACGTCGGCGCGGGCCTGGACCAGCATGACCTCACGGGCGGCGACGTCGGCTTGGCCAGCATCCACCGCGCGATAGATGCCGCGCACCTGGCGCACCGCGCCAGCAAGGTTGGCCACCGCCTGCGCGTAGGCGACATCGGCATCGCTCGCATCGAATCTGACCAGGGTTTGCCCGGCCTCGACGCGCATGCCGTCTTCGACATGGATGTCGATCACGGTGCCGCCGGTCTGCGGGGTCACGGTGACCACGTTGCCTTGCACGTAGGCATCGTCGGTGACTTCGTGCCAGCGGCCGACCATGAAGTGGTAAGCCAGCCAGCCGATGCCGGCAAGCACGACCACCGCCAGCACGATTAGCAGCGCCCGCTTGCGCTTGCTGTTGGCCGGCTTCAGCGAACTGTGCGACACCGGCAGGGTAGGGCCGGCGCCAGTGGACGTATTGGGTGTGGTTTCAGTCGTCATGTCGGGATCATTTCGATGCGGTTGTGTTCGGATCACTGGCGGCAATGCCGCCGCCGAGCGCCTGGCCGAGATCGATGGAGGCGGTGCGACGCTTGGCGTTGAGTGCCGCCAGTTGCTGGTCGAGCTGCAGCAGCGGTCGCTGCGCGAAAAGCACGTCGAACTGCGTCGCAAGACCCGCGTGATAGCGCTGCTGGACGAGCGTGTGCGCCTTGCCGGCGGCATCGCGGGCCTGGCGCGTCGAGGCGATCTGCGCATCAAGCGCGCGTGCCGCCTGCACCGCATCGGTGACCTCGTGGATCGCAGCCAGCAGCAGCTGGTTGTAGTTGGAGACCGCGAGATCGTAGTCGGCGTTGCTCGCCACCAATTGATTGCGCAGACGACCGCCTTCGAAGATCGGCAGGGTCAGTCCAGGGCCGCCGTTGACCAGCAGCGCATCTCGTCCGAACAGGTCGCCCAGATTGCCGGCCGCAAGACCGACCAGCATGCTGAGGTTGATCGTGGGGTAGAACGCGGCCTTGCTGGCGTCGATGCCGTGCGCTGCGGCCTCCACCCGCCAGCGTGCCGCAACCAGGTCGGCGCGTCGCGCAAGAAAGTCGCTCGGTAATAGCGACGGCACCCTGATGTCGGGCGTTGCCAGTCGCGGCCGATCGATCCGCAGGCCCCGATCGGGACCGGCGCCGGCCAGCGCCGCCAATGCGTTGCGCAGCGCGTCGATCTGCTGCCGTGCCGCCTGCGCCTGCTGTACCGCGGACGCCGATGTGCTGAGGTTCTGGTTCAGCGCGATGGTGTTGTCCAACCCAACCTTGATTCGCTGCCGGTTGAGCGCGATCAGCGCATCGGCGCGCCTGGTTTCGGCGTTGGCGGCGTCCAGCCCGTCGAACGCCTGCGCAAGCGCAACATAGGCGCGGGCGATGTTGGCTGCCAAGGTCACCCGCACTGCTTGTGCATCGACTTCGCTGGCGCGCGCGTTGCCGACGGCCGCCTGCCACTTGGATTTATCCGCGCCCCACAGGTCCGGGTTGTACTTGAGGCTCAGTGTCAGCAGTTCGGCCATGCTGAACTGGCCGCCGATCTCCGGACCGGCCAGCGTTTCCGGAATCTGCAAGGCGAGCACCTGCGCACCTGCGCCCAAGGTCGGCTCGCGCATCGCATTGGCTAACCCTGATTGCGCGAGCGCCTTGCGCGTACGTGCATCCGCGGCGTCGATCACGGGGGAGGCGGCAAGTGCTTCGTCGATCAGCGCATCCAGTTGCGGATCGCCGAGCGCTGTCCACCAATGATCGTTGGGCCACGCGGCGTCGCTGACCGCGACCTTGCCGAGCGCGGTGCTGGCGGACAACAAGCCGGCATCGCGCAGCTGCGACTGCGCGGTCAGGCCGTCGCTGCTGGCGCAGGACGACAGCAGGATGGTGCAAGCCGCGGCCAGCGGGAGGGCGTTGGCAAGCGAGCGGGGGAGGCAATAGGCAAGGCGATTGAACATGGCTCAGCCCGTGGAGGAAACGAGGTTGTCGCGCACCCGTTCCATCAGCGTGGTCAGCGCGCTGCGTTCGCGTTCACTCATGCCGGCAAGCGCCACGTCGCGCACGCGCATGCCGCACTGGTCGATATCGCGCCAGATGCTGCGGCCGGATTCGGTCAAGCTGATGTGCAGGGCGCGGCGGTCGTCGGGATCCGCTTCGCGGGCGACCAGGCCCTTGGCCTCGAGCTTGTCCAGGAGCCGGGTCATCGCGCCCGGATTGAGTTCGGCAGTGCGGGCGAGGTCGGTCACGCCGGCGGTGTCGTTGGCCAGTTTCTTCAGCGTGATGTACTGGCTGAAGGTCAGGTCATGGCCACTACGGACCAGTTCATCGGCCATCCGCGCCCACATGGCGTCGCGGACCTGACGGAACAGCAAGCCGAGGGTGGATCCGGTGCAGGGGACGCTTGCAGGCGACTTGGGTACGGTCTTCATGGCCCGTATGTTGCAAGCCCTTGCAATAGTTGTCAATGTAAATATTGCAGATACAAAGGTACTGTCGCTTCTAGAAGCGCTTCACACCGTGCGGTGCAGGACCAGCTCCAACACGAATTTGCTGCCGAAGAACGCCAGCACCAACAGGGCCATCGCCGCCAGCGTCCAGCGCACCGCCGTCGTGCCGCGCCAGCCCAGTCGCCAGCGGCCGACCAGCAATGCTCCGAACGCGAGCCAGGACAACACGCTGAGCACGGTCTTGTGCACCAGGTGCTGGGCCAGCAGGTTTTCGACAAACAGCAGGCCGGTCAGCAACGTCCCGGTCAGCAGGACGAAGCCCACTGCAATGGTGCGGAACAGCAGCATCTCCAATTCTGTCAGCGGCGGCAGCGCACGCAACCAGCGGTGGAATTCACGACGACGCAGGGCACGTTCCTGGGCCCAAAGGAACAAGGCAATCAGGGCGGCAACGGCGAGTGTCGCGTAGGCCAGCAGGGCCAGCCACGCATGCAGCAGCAAGCGCCAGTCCAGCGGTTCGGGCTGGGTGGCGTGGCCGTACAGCGCGTACACCAGCAGCGCCAGCGCCGCCAGCGGGAACACGACCACGCCCAGGGCGCGCATGCGCCCAGACGCACCGACGACCACAGTGAGTGTGGCCATGCCCAGTCCGACCAGCGACAGCGCGGCGAAGAAGTGCAGATCAGTGACGCCGCTGCCGCGCCAGGCCAGGTAATGCGCGAGCCCATGCAGGATCAGCGCCAGAGTGGCCGGCATCAACCAGCCGGGGGCACCTGGCTTGCCATCGCGCTGAACCGCAGCCACCAGCCAGCCGCTGGTGAGCAGATAACAGGCCATGGCGATGAGAACGATTGTCATCGCGGCAGTGTCGCACAAAGCCTGCGGACGAGCTGCCGGCCGGAGTGCAAAGGGGCCGCAGGCTATACTTCGCGGCCCGCAACGCACGCATCGCAGGCCGCCCGCATCATGTTCGAATCCCTGACCCAGCGCCTGTCCGGCACCGTCGAACGCCTGCGCGGACGCGGCC
>JBBSTP010000106.1:0-7335 GCA_038235795.1 Lysobacterales bacterium
AGCGCGCGGACGAGGGACGGATCGCGCGCGACAGCCGCTTTCTCCGCGGCCGTGACCTGAGGGGTCCACGCACACAGCGCATACGCTTGCTGCAGGCGATCCGCGGCGAGAAAGCCGTGGAAATCCGCCGCCCGCGCGGCCTGCCGATACAGGACCTGCGCGCCGGCGCTGTCGCCGGTCAATTCGCTGGTGCGCGCGGCGAAATACTGCCAGCGTGAATCGTTGCGTTGGACATCGCCCATCTTGCGGATGGCGGCCAGCGCGGCGCGCCAGTCGCTGCGCGACAAGGCCTCGCGGACCTGCAGTTCGTGCAGGGTGTCGTCAAAAGCCGATGCCGGCACCGCAGCCAGCCGCCGAGGGGCATCGGGGAGGTAGGAAACGCCAGTCCATAGCGCGATTTGATAGAGGACAGCACCGCGTTCGGCCTCATTGAAGCCGAGCGCACTGGCGATGGCGGGAAGCAGCGATTCCGCGCGATCCTGCGAGGATTTCGCCAGCCGGGCCAGGGCTGTGGAGGCCACCAGTCGACTGCGCGGAGTCTTCGGCCACTGGGCCGCGGAGGCATCGGGCGCGTCCAGATAGGCGGCATACCTATTGGCCAGTACGGCTTCCTCGCCGTCCAGTCCCTTCGCGATCGCACGGATGACCGCGGGCTGGCCTTCGGCCGCGGCCAGGTCGATGCGCTCCCGGCGCAGTGCCGGGCCTAGGCCACCCTGCCTGGCCAATTCCGCCAATGGCGCGTCGCAGGCGTCCGGCAGCGAGCGCCCGCTGCTGCGCCAGACCGCCTGCACATCGCGTGTCCAGTCGGCGCCCATGCGGTTCATGGCCGCCCGCGCATCCAGCTGCGCGCAGCGCAAGCCGGTGTCGTCGATCCCGTCGTTCCAGTTCGCCAGAAGCGCCGGCCAATCCTTGCGCTTGGCGAGCGCGCCCAGCCACTCGCCGCGGAAGGCCGCGGCCACCGGCTGCCCGCGGTATTTCGCCAGGAATGCGGCGCCGCGCTCGACCGGCAGTGTGTCCAGCTCGCGCTGCAGCGCCGTGTATTCCAGCCAGCCTACAAGCGGATGCCTGGCATAGGTGGCACGCGTGGCGTCGCTGAGCGAACCACGCGCGGCGGCGTCGAAGGCGCGGCGCAGGCCAGCATCCGGCATCGCGATCGTGACCGGGGCAGCGGGCGCGGCGGGCGGGGATTGTGCGACAGCGCTGCCGCTCAGCAGGCAGGTACTGCCCAACAGCGCCGCGAGCATGGACGAGGTGCGTGAGTGCATGAATCGACTATAGCCGAGCGTTTCTGAACGTTTTTTGCCGCGTGGATGCGGCGCTATCGCAGTGCGGATTCCGGTACGTCCAGTTCCACCGACAGCGCCAGGTGGTCGGACTGCGCGGCCGGCATCGCCTGCATTGTCGCCACGATCAGTGCCGGCGTGACCAGCATGTGGTCGATCGCGCGCTGCGGCCGCCACGACGGAAATGTCGGTACGCACGTCAGCGGCGGCTGCAGGTTGGTCTGCGCATAAAGCTGCTGCATTTCCGGCTGATCCGGATCGCAGTTGAAGTCGCCCATCAGCACCGCGTGTGGATGGCCTGACAGCAGCTCGGCGATGAAGGCCAGCTGCGAGCGCCGCGATTGCGCGCCCAGCGACAGATGGGCGATCGCGATAGTCAGGGCGTTCTCGCTGTCACCGAAGCTGGCCAGCAGCACGCCGCGGCCCTTGACCCGGCCCGGCAGCGGATGATCTTCGACCAGGCGCGGTTCAAGTTTGCTGAGCAAGCCATTGGCGCTGGAGGCCACGCCACCCATGCGCCGGTTGGGCTGGTGGCTCCAGTAGGCGAAACCGCCGCGTTCGGCCAAGTAGTGGGTCTGGTTGGTGAAGCCGGACCTCAAGCTGCCGGGGTCGGTTTCCTGCAGGCCGACGATGTCGTGCAGGCCGGCGAGTTCGGCGATGGTGTCCAGCGCCCCGCGCTTGTTGCCGGCCGGCAGAACGTGCGACCAGCTGCGCGCGACGTAGTCGTGGTAGCCGCGTGTACTGGAGCCAGCCTGGATGTTGGCGCTGAGCAGTCGCAGCCGGCGGGTGGTCTCAGCCGGTTGCGTGACTGGCATCAGGACTGGTCTGGCGGGGTGGCTGCTGCATCGTCCGCCGGTGCGGGCGCTGGCGCGCCGCCCGCCTTGGCGCGTTCGGCCACGATCAGCTGGTTGAGGACACGGAACATGTCCTCCAGCGACTTGCCCTTGACCCGGTACTTGCCGTTGACGATGAAGGTCGGCGTGCTGGCGCGGTCGTCTTCGGTGAATGCGTTGAGGATGAACTGCTTGCCGCGATTGACCTTGGCGGCGATCGCAAAGCTCGACATGCTGCTGACGAACTGCTTCGGATCGGCGCCATAGGCGGCGTAGAACGCGGCGATATCCTCGGGCGTGTCGACGCCGCGCTCGCCCTTCAGGGTCTTGTCGATATGGATGGCGCGGAACATGTCGTCATGGGTCTTGTCGACCAGGCCCATCGCCTCGGCGGTGTAATAGGCCTTGGCGTAGTTGTCCCAGGTCCCGCCAAACGCGGCGGGGATGTAGACCATGTGCACGTCGGCAGGGAACTTGGCCTTCATCGCGCTCACCGTGGGTTGTACCGCGGCGCAGAACGGACACACGTAGCCGAAGATTTCCACGACTTCGATGCGGCCATCGGTGGTGTCGAATGGCTGCCCGCCCGGAATTTCCACATAGTCGGTGCCAGCGACCGGCGGCGGTGCCTTCGCTGCGGCCTCAGCGGCGGCCTGCGCGGCCGCCTCGGCAGCAGCCTTGGCCGCAGGGTCCTCGGCGCTGGCCTGCTGCGCCGCGGCTGCGGTGGCGGCCGGCTGCGCTTCGGCGACCGGTGCGGAGGTCTCGTTCTTGCATGCGGCCAATGGCAGCAGCGCGAGGAGCAGAAGGGCGAAACGTGAAGTCATGGTGGTATCCAGTCTCAGGAACGGGGTTTGGATGGCGCCTTGCGGGTGGGCTTGCGGCTCGCGGCAATTGCATCGATCACCTTGCGGGCATTGTCCAGCAGGCGTTCGTAGCTGTTGCCGAGGATCATGTAGCGCCCTTCCACGATAATCGAGGGCGTGCCGGAAATCTTGCTGCGCACCTGGAACGCACGCGCGACGCCGGCCTTGGCCTGCAGGGTCGCGGTGTCGGCCAGCGCGGCCTTGAACGCGGCGGCATTGATGCCGGGCAAGCGGGCGTAGTAAGCGGCGACCTGATCGAGCTTGGCGTTCTTGGGCAGTTCGCTGGTGTCATGGACCGCCGCGAACATCCGTGCGTGGGTCAGCGGGACCGCCTTGGCCTGCTCGGCGGCGAAGAAGCCCAGCATGTACGGGTCGTCGTCGTAGAAGGCGGCGGGCATATAGGTCATGACGGCCGACTTGGGTAGCGTGGCTACCCAGGTTTCGAGCATCGGCTGCAGGTGCGCGCAGTGCGGGCACCAGTAGGCAAATACCTCGACGACTTCGATCTTGCCCGGCTGTGGACGGTAGGGCTTGCCGCCTTCGATCAGCGTGTACTGCTCACCCTCGGCCAGGCCGGGCAGCGAAGGCGGTTGCGCACGTGCGGGTAGCGCAATAGTGAGCAGCAGCAGCAAGAAGGACAGCAGCAACGTGCGCATCAGGCAAGCCTCGAACGTGAGCGACAGGACCGGGCGAGCTTGCCCGTAGCCGGGCGAACGCAGGATGAAGCGCCGCGTTGCGAACTAGTGACCGCTGGACGCCTGCGCGGCACCGCTGCGCGCGTGCAGGCCCTGCAGATAGCTGCCGAGCGACTGGATTTCCTCGTCGGTCAGCGACTTCGCCACGCTCGCCATCAGGTTGAAATGGGCTGCGTCCTTGATCGTGGTGGTACCGGCGCGATATTCCTCGAGGCGGCGCACTACGTAGGCCGACTGCTGGCCGCGCACGGCCGGATACGGCGGGCCGGGATTGCCGGCGCCGGACGGGCCGTGGCACGCCAGACAACCGGGAATGCCGCGGACGGGGTCGCCCGCAAGGTACAGGCGTTGGCCCACCTCGTAGAACTTCATGCCCTTGTTCGGGCCGGCGGCAATCAGGGTGTCATCGGCGACACCGGCACCCGCACGCTGCGATGCAAACCAGGCGCCGACATCGCGCATGTCCTGGGCACTGAGCATGGTTGCGAACGGCACCATGATCGCGGCCATGCCACTGGTGCGCTCACCATGCTTGAACAGGGCCAGCTGACCAGCGGTGTAGCGTTCCGGCATGCCCGCAAGGCGCGGGTATTGCGGATCGGTCGGGTTGCCGTCCAGTCCGTGGCAGGCGGCACAGACGCCAGCCTTGGCCTGTCCGGCGGCGGCATCGCCCCAGGTGGCCGGCTTTTCATCCAGCAGTGCAGCCTGGACCGGCGCGTTGTCAGGCACCGCGATCGGGGTGCTCTGGGCATAGGCAACCGCCGCCAGCGCGAGGCTGGCAAGACTGGCAAGTCCGTAAACGCGGGCAGGACGCATGCAACAGCTCCAAGTGGACAAATGGCCGCGCGCGGCCGTACAACGGAGAATTATCGTCGCGCCGCCCGGGGCGGTCAAACCGCCAGCGTGGCATCCTAGTGGCATGGCCGCCTCCAATCCGTTCAATCGCGCCGACTACCTGCTGGCTGCGCATACCCATCGCCAGCTGCCACCCGATGGTGGCCGCGAGGTCGCGTTCGCTGGCCGTTCCAATGCGGGCAAGTCCTCGGCGCTGAATGCGCTATGCCAGCGCAATGCGCTGGCGCGGGTGTCCAAGACCCCCGGGCGCACCCAGCAACTGGTGTATTTCGGCCTGCCGCCGCACGAGGGCAAGTATCTGGTCGACCTGCCCGGCTATGGCTACGCCAAGGTCCCGAAAGACCTGCAGGCGCATTGGCAGGCGTTTCTGGAAGGCTTTTTCGGCAGCCGCATGGCGCTGGCCGGGCTGGTGGTGGTGATGGACATCCGCCATCCGCTCAGGGAATACGACCTGCAGATGCTGGGCTATGCGCTGCGCCGCGGGATGCCGGCGCACGCGTTGCTGACCAAGGCCGACAAGCTTGGCCGCGGCCAGCAGATGCAGACGCTGCAGGCCGTTCGCAACGAGCTCGCCGGCCCGTTCGGCGACAGCGTCAGCGTGCAAACCTTCTCCGGCGAGACAAGGCTGGGCGTGGACGAACTGCGTTCGGTGGTCGCAGGCTGGCTCGAGTTGTAGGCAGCGTTATGCGTGCACGCAGACGGACCGCCATGCTGGCGGAACACTGAAAGCCGGCAACCGCGCTGTGCCGGACGGCGCGTCGCGTTATTCTGAGGCACCCCGCCTCGATACCGCCCATGTCCGGTCCCAGCAGCGCCAACGACACCCCGATTACCGACTATCGGCAACTGGTCGAGGTCATGGCGTCGGGCGAGAAGCCAATCGAAGCGTGGCGGATCGGCACCGAGCACGAGAAATTCGGCTTCCAGCTTGACGACCTGCGACCGCCCACATTCGACGGCGAGCGCGGCATCGAGGCCTTGCTCAAGGGCCTGATCCGGTTTGGCTGGACGCCGCATGAAGAAAGCATCGACCACGGGCCGGCGCGCGTCATCGCGCTCAGCAAGGACATGGCGTCGGTGACGCTGGAGCCTGCCGGCCAGCTGGAACTGTCAGGCGCGCCGCTGCCCAGCATCCACGACACCTGCAAGGAAGTCGGCACGCATCTGCGCGAGGTGCGCGCGGTCGCCGACGAGTTGCAATTGGGCTTCCTTGGCATGGGCTTCCAGCCCAAGTGGCGGCGCGACGAGATGCCGTGGATGCCCAAGGGCCGCTACCGGATCATGCGCGACTACATGCCCAAGGTCGGCAGCCTGGGCCTGGACATGATGACCCGCACCTGCACCGTGCAGGTGAATCTTGATTACGCGTCCGAAGCGGACATGGTGAAGAAGTTCCGGGTCTCGCTGGCGCTGCAGCCGATTGCCACCGCGCTGTTCGCCGATTCGCCGTTCACCGAAGGCCAGCCGAACGGTTACCTCAGCTATCGCTCGCACATCTGGACCGACACCGATGCAGGCCGCACCGGCATGCTCGACTTCGTGTTCGAGGACGGTTTCGGCTACGAGCGTTATGTGGACTATCTGCTCGATGTACCGATGTATTTCAGCTATCGCGATGGGCAGTACATCGATGCCAGCGGCAAGTCGTTCCGCAAATTCATGCGCGGCGAGCTTGATGTCTTGCCCGGAAAGCTGCCGACGTTCACTGACTGGAACGACCACATGACCACGGCGTTCCCGGAAGTGCGGTTGAAGAAGTTCCTGGAGATGCGCGGTGCCGACGGCGGCCCGTGGAACCGGCTGTGCGCGTTGCCGGCATTCTGGGTCGGCCTGCTCTATGACGATGCTGCGCTGGATGCGGCCTGGGACCTGGTCAAGGACTTCAGCATGATCGAGCGCAACCAGCTGCGCGACGACGTTCCGCGACTTGCGTTGCGCACGCCATTTCGCGGCGGCAGCCTGCGCGAGCTTGCAGTCGAGGCACTGAAGATCGCCCATGCCGGTCTGCGCCGGCGCGCGTGGGCGGACGAATGCGGCGCGGACGAGACCAGCTTCATCGAACCGCTGATGGAAATCGCCGACGCCGGCTTCACCCCGGCCGAAACCAAGCTGGCGTTGTTCAGTGGCCCATGGAACGGCAGCGTGGATCCGGTATTCCGCGAATACGCTTACTGACCTTCGGTCCGCGACAGGGTACCGCTGACGCACGTACCGCAGCGGCGGATGAGAGGACGAAGCCGACCCTGCTAGACCTGATGGCGTTGGTCAACGGGAATCGCCGCGGGCATCCAGAACACAGGGTGAGCCATGGCGCCCGCGTTAAAGTGGCGGCATCCCGCACACCGGAGTCCCACATGAAATCACGCGCCGCCGTCGCCTTTGCCGCGGGCGAACCATTGCAAATCGTCGAGATCGACGTCGAACCGCCGCGTGCCGGTGAAGTGCTGGTCAGGATCAGCCACACGGGCGTCTGCCATACCGATGCGTTCACCCTGTCGGGCGATGATCCGGAAGGCATCTTTCCGTCGGTACTGGGCCATGAAGGCGCAGGCGTGGTCGTTGAAGTGGGCGAGGGCGTGACTTCGCTCCAGCCCGGCGACCACGTGATCCCGCTGTACACGGCCGAATGCCGCGAGTGCAAGTTCTGCCTGTCCGGCAAGACCAACCTTTGCCAGAAAGTACGCGCGACCCAGGGCAAGGGGCTGATGCCGGATGGCAGCACCCGGTTCTCCTACAACGGTGAACCGATTTTCCATTACATGGGCTGCAGCACCTTCAGCGAATACACGGTGGTCAACGAGATTTC